>MIAA01000016.1:52252-103883 GCA_001830425.1 Rhodospirillales bacterium RIFCSPLOWO2_02_FULL_58_16 | reverse complement strand
CCGTAACCGGCGATTCCGACCTTTAGTTTATCCGTCATGACAATGGAGTCCGGTAACGCTTTGAAATTTCATCGTCTTTACGGCCAAGGCGAACGGATTGCCGGTCGCTGTTTACGTCTGCCCAGTCTCCCGTTTCGTCCGAGCGGTAAAAGGCGTGCAACAGCTTCAGGGTGCCGAGGCAGTCGGCATGGTCAACCGGGTAGGGAACGCCGCCGGCGAAGAAAGCGGCGATATCCCTGTACATTTCGCTGTGGCCGAAGCCGTAGACGGCGCCGTGGCCCTTAACGCCCTTGAAATCCTCGCTGTTGGCGGCGCAGGCGTCGGGATCAGGGGTGAAGATTTGCAGCTCGTTGACGGCGATGCCGCCGATCTGGGCCAGACCCTTGGCGCCGACGATGCTTAAGGACGCCTCGAAGTCATCAGGCCGCGCCGCCGTCGTCACCTCGACGGTTCCCACCGCGCCGGAGCGATAGTTGATAATGGCGACCGCCGTGTCCTCGACCTCGATGTCGGCGCCCAACGTCGTCATAACGGCGTTGACCCGCTCGACCTCGCCGCCCAGATAGCGCAACAAATCGACATGGTGAATACCTTGATTGGTCAGGGCGCCGCCGTCATGGGAGAAGGTTCCGCGCCACGGCGCCATGTCGTAGTAGCGCTGGGGCCGGCACCAGCGGACTCTTGCCGCGACAATGCGGATATCGCCCAGTTCGTCGTTATCCAGCGCCTGCTTGGCGCGGCGAACCGCCTTGTTGTAGCGATTCTGGAATACCGGGAACATCTTCAGGCCGAGGCGGTCAGCGGCGGCGAGAGCGTCATGGAGCTGCTCAGGGCGCATAAAGGTGGGTTTTTCCATGATGACGTGCTTGCCGTGGCGCTCCATCACGTCCATGGCGTGCTCAAAATGCATGCCGGACGGCGTGATGACGGCGGCGATGTCGATGTCGCGGACTTTGTTGAACATAGCGTGGTAATCGGTGAAGCCGGGGACGCCGAATTCTCCGGCGTAGGCTTGCGCTCTTTCGTCGATCAGATCGCATACCGCCGCCAGTTCAATTCCTTCCACGGAAGAAATGGCGCGGCAGTGGTGTCCGGCAATGCGGCCGCAGCCGATCAAGGCGACTCTGATGGTCATTATGCTTTCTCCCCCCGGCCCGCGTGCATATCATTAGTAAGCAGACGACGCCAGAGGTCCATGTCCGGATGAGAAAGAACCCGCTCCCAGGCAAGGCGCTCAGGCTTGGCCGGAGCATCCATGATTTGGGACACGGTGTGGATGGTTACGCTCTGCGCCTCCATTTCGGCGGGCAGGACATCAATGGCGATGCGGTCTTCCAGCATCAGCCGATAGGCGGGCAGGCCGGCGAGCAACGCCTCCAGCGCCGATGTCCCGGTGCTGTACAACACCGCCGACAGGCCGGTCTGCTCCTGAAGCGGCACATCGGTGCGCGACAGGTTGGGGGCGTCCTTGAAGTCCAGCGGATACATCGGGTGTTCCTTGACCACCACCCGGCGGCCGGTTTTGGCGATGGCGCGGGCGGCTTCCACCTGCCGGCGGGCGGCCATGGGAATCGCCGACAAGGGGACGAACACCGGCCCTTGCGCGTCATAAATGCTTTTGGCGAAGGGCTTGAAGCGCAAGGCGCCGCCGATGACCAGACGGTCGGCGGGGATGCCCCAGGCCTCCAGTTCGCTCCGGTAGGCCGGGCCGTTGCTGACTACCAGATCGGGAATGCCGGCCAGGCCGTCGTGGTTGGTGGCGGTGGAGTAGTTGATCTGATAAGGCCCGATCACCGTGTGCTGATAGCCCAAGGTGGGGACGCCGAGCCGCCGCGCCGCCCGGCAAAAGGCCCGCTCCCAGCCGTGGTTCTCCCAGGGCCACGCCACCCGCGACGGCTTTACGGCTTGCAGCCATCGTTGCTGGCAGTGGTGCTGCCAGCGGTTCATCGCCGGGCCGCCGCCGCCGTTTTCTTTTGCCGCAGAGCGGCGCACCAGCCACCCGTAGGGGCCATGGGTATGAATTCGTTCCGGTCGCCACCGCGTCGCCGCCGGCCATAAGGCGAAAAGCGGACTACCCCAGCCGTGAAGGCTCGCCGTCTTGCCGTCGACGGCCAGTTCCTGCGCCCGGCGGGGCGGACAATCGGTATGCAACAATCTTTTCAGCCCCGGAATGTCTTTCATCAGGCTTCCGAAATAATCATCGAAGCCCTCGGCGTTGCTGCGGGGATGCCCGTAAACCAGCAGGAAATAAGCACCCTTGGCGTGGGCGCCGTTGAATCGTTTCAGTAAAAGCGAGGCGACGGCTACGCTGAGGCTGACCTTGATCCCGGCCATCAGGCCTCTCAGGCGCAGGAAGACAAGGCGGGGCCAAAGCGGCGGCGGCTTTCCCGCCTTGACGCCGGGCAAGCGGGCCAGATGACGAAACAGCCAGGGATCGGAGCAGACGGCGAGGCAAGTTTCTTCATCGGCGGCAGTCTGTTCGGCGATTTTGCTCCATGCCAGCATTAACCCGAAGTCCGAGCCGAAGGCCGCCGCCGTCGGGGTTTGCGCTGTTGAAGCGGTGGGGGCGGCGCTCATTTCCCGTCCTAATCGCCACCAAATATCCCGGCAGTCCTTGAACGCATCTTCCAGGCGCCGTTCCAGTTGCGGCAATCTGTTCGCGGCGTCAAGCGCCGCCGCCGCATCCGTCGTCGCAAACCATCGGCTATAGGAGCCGGGTTCCGGCAAATCATAGGGTGTGTGCAAAAGCAGCGTCATGGTGTTAAAGTCTTGCGGCAATATTGGTTGTACCGGAGTCCCTCATGTTTTTTGAAAAAGTCCTCAACTGCATCCGTGAATCTGACCTGAACGGCCCCTTGTCCTGCAAGGGCGGCGATGTCCTTGATGGTCTTTCCGGCAGCAAAACGGTCGGCGTTCTGCAAAGGCTGACGGGGTTGTTTGCCGATGATCCGACGGCTTGTTATGTGGAAATCGGGGTATTCCAGGGGCTGACCTTGTTTTCAGTAGCCGTTCATTTCCCGGACTTCCCCTGTTTCGGCATCGACAATTTCTCGATTCTCGACCCTCAAGGGAAAAATTACGATATAGTAACGAACCGCAAGGCCAGACTCAATGCGACAAACGCGACATTAATTAACAAGGACTTCGAGGTTGCTCTTGAGACTCTGGGTGAGCATTTGGCGGGGCGCAAGGTCGGGGTCTATTTCATTGACGGCGCCCATGACTACCGGAGTCAACTGATCGCCCTTTTGCTGGCCGCGCCCCTTTTGCATGAAAATGCGGTGATTCTGGTCGATGACGCCAACTATGCTTTTGTGCGGCAATCGACCCGGGACTTTCTGATCTCCCATCCGAAATACAAGATGATTTTCGAGGCCTACAGCCCGGATCATCCCGCCAATATGGCGCCGAACGCCTTGAAACAGTGGGAGAAGGGATGGCTTAACGGCATTAATATTCTGGTGCGCGACCCTGCGGGGGCGTTGCCCGAAATGCTGCCGCCGACGGAAGCGGATCGCACCCTTTACGTCAATGATTGGCTGGTGCATCGCCATCAGCTTGCCGAACTGGCTCCCCAAGCGTTGAATCTGGCCCAAGCGGTTTGCCGAGGCGACGGCGCGGCGGAGGCCGCATGCCGCGAGGAACTCATCAATCGCTTTAACAAAATGCGCGATGGCCTTGATTTGCGCCGCCCGGATCGCAACACTTACAGCGCCGGATTAACAACCGGGCGGTATAATGAACTTTAAAGGCAATCCTGCAAAACCGGTTCAAATTCTTTTAAAAAGGCGTTGGTCCAAATCTCCGCGCTGGCCGGGTTCAGGTGGCCTGAATCGCTGCCGGTCAGGCCTTCTACATCAGGTTGGATAAAAGGAGTTCCCAGGTTCTCGGCGATCTTCCGGCCGACTAGCGGAGTGGCGACAGGAGACGGCACCACGGTAATGACAAGACATATTTTTCTGTCGGATGCGAATTTCTTGAATTTCCGCGCATTGTTCAGCAATTCCTGAAAAGCGTTCTCGGGGTAATCATCGGAATAGGATACCGGAATGTTTTCGTTCGGCCAGTTCGGAGACGTTATGCGACCGTTCTTGCGGGATCTGTATTGTGTTTTCTGGTCGCCGCAGAGCAAGTTTTTAAAGAGGCGTCTTTCGCCGCCGCAAATATCTTTGTGAAGAGGCTGCACCCAGGCTTTCATGGTATATTCGAATTTAGCCATAGGGGTTTCCGACATTATTTTTTTGGCCGTAGAATTGGCGCTGTTATAAAAAAAATAATCGGAATTAATGATTATTATCCGGGGAGACAAGGCATATTTTTCAATAATTTTCCTTGGGAAAACATCCTGTTCGCCGTTAAAGGTCAGATTGAAGTGTTTAATGTTCCTGTCATCAAAAAAAGCCTGAATAGCGGTTGTTGAAAATGCCATCTGCGCTCGGCTGTTTCCAAGAATTAAAACATCGGCAAGTTTTAAATTGCGAATGCTCTCTTCATCCGTTCCCAGAAATATAGCGCCGTGTTCATAACTGCCGAACGCTTGGTCGGCGCAATACGACAAGTAATATTCGCTTGAATAAAGGGAAGCATTGCATCTGAACACCCAAAAGTTTGTACTTAAATATCCAAATACCATGGCATATACAAACATAATACTTGTCGCAATTCCCCCTCCAACCAGGAGGATAATATTATACCGTCTAAATATTTTCTTTGTCATTATGCTTAATTAGAATTGCCAATAAAGAAACTCACTTGGCCGTAGCGCAAGAATAAGAGCGATGCCGACCAGCATAACGGTAACGCCGGCCCAGAGGGGCGTGGGACGCCAAAGGAAGGCGCGCGGTAAGCCGGGATAAGGCTCAACGGCGTCGGTGGACGGATAGTAGCGTCGTGTCCATTGCTGGGTGTTGGGAAAGGCGAGGGCCAGAATCATGACGGCGGCGAGCCATCCTATTTGTGAGCGGCCGTCGAAATAGATCAACGGCGCCGAGGCTATCTTAAAGTTTCCGATCAGCGGCTTTAATAATTCAAAAAAAGGCGCGTAGCCGACCGTCACTACAAGACGACCGTCCATGCCGCTCATTCCCTGGAGCACATTAAGGGCCGCCTCCCAGGATTCGGCGCGGAAAAAGACCCACGCTATAACGACCGCCATAAATGTTATTAACCACGAGACAGCACGGCCTATGGGCGAGGTAACGCCGGGAGCAAGGCTCAAACGGCGCCGAACAGCATGCCAGACATGATTACAAATCAGGTAAAAACCATGTAAAAATCCCCAAAATACAAATGTCCAGCCGGCGCCGTGCCATAAACCGCCGAGCAGCATAACCGTCAAAAGGTTAATGTAACGGCGCGAGGGGCCTTTTCGGTTGCCGCCCAGGGGATAGTACAAATAGTCACGGAAAAAACGGGAAAGGGTCATATGCCAGCAACGCCAAAATTCAATAATATTGAGGGCTTTGTAGGGGGAATTGAAATTTAGGGGGAGCTTGACGCCGAACATGCAGGAGAGGCCGATCGCCATATCCGAGTATCCGGAAAAATCAAAATAAATCTGGAATGTATAGGCCAGAGATCCTCCCCATGCTTCCAGGAAGGTAATGGCTTCTCCCGCCGCCGCTCCGGTAAACATGGGAGTTGAATATCCGGCCATGTTATCGGCGATGACTACCTTCTTAAACAGGCCGAGAATGAAAATGGTCGCGCCGACGGCAAAATTTTCGGACGTTAATTTTCTGTCGCCACGGGTAAATTGGGGTAACATTTCCGCTTGATGAACAATGGGGCCGGCCACCAGTTGGGGGAAAAAGGTGACAAACAGGCCATATTCAACCCAGCCGTGAGGCACAGTCAGGCGCTTGTATGAATCCACTAGATAAGCAACCTGCTGGAAGGTGAAGAACGAAATGCCTAGGGGCAATAAGATATCGCCAAGATCGAACGAGGCCCCTGTGGCGTCGGAAAAGATTCCGGCAAAGAAGCCCGCGTATTTAAAATAGCCCAGCAGAGAAAGATTAAAGGTAATGGCTAGGACAAAAATAGTCTTTGATGAATTACGATAAAGATAAGATCCGGCGGCGAAATTCAATAAAAGCGATAATATGATGGGCCACACAAAAAGGGGGTTCCACCATCCGTAAAAGAACAGAGAGACGATAAGCAGCCATCCTATCGCCAGGCGGTTAGAGCGTTTTCCGGCAAGAAAATAGCCGCCGAGCGCCACCGGCAGGAACAGAAAGATAAAGAGGTAAGAGTTGAACAGCATAGGTCAGCGCAAAATAAATTCCCGCAGCAACGGCCGACGATAACGCACGGTGATCTGCGGCGTCCCTGCCGGAACCGCCACCGCCATATGGATGCCGTCGGCGGGGACGATGCCTAAGGGCTGGTCGCCGGCCCACGCTTGCCAGAAGGGCGAAAACGTTTGATTCAAAACCAGGACGCCGCCTTTCGGCGCATCCGTCGCGACATCAAAACCGTCGCGCACTTTTTGGAAAGACGTGACCTGCAAGTTTCCAGGCCCGCTTAAATCTTTCATGAATCTTTCCTGCACAATGATCGTGCGGGCCGGGGCGGCGGCGACTTGGCTGTAAAGCGTCGACTCATCGATCATGGCGTTGACGCCCTTTGCGCCGAAAACCCTGGGGAGCGCGTCGGGCAATTCGTAGACATAAAGTTTTCCGGGGTCGAATATGCGCTTCAGACGGTAGCGGGCGAAGGCCGCGAAGCCGTCAAAGAATTGTGGACGAACCTTGGCCCAATCCTCTTTTTTCGATGCCGAAACCAGAACCATGTCTTTTCCCGACAGCGGAAGGGCGCTGAAAATATAGCGGACGCCGGCGATCTTCAGAAGATCGGTGCGGATATGGCTTTCGATATCGTAAACTTCGCCGTTCCATAGCGGCCATTTAACGCCGGCGCGGGTCCCCAGGACATGGCTCGTATCGCGGCGCATGATTTCAAACCAATACTTTTCCCATGCCGCGCTTCCCAGGTTTGTCATCCCGTCGAAGGAATCAAAATCGTAAAAGCCGGAGACTACGTTAGGCGGCGGAGCTTCGAACAAAGTGATGACCCGATAATTTTTGTCGGGATTCCATTGAGGATTGTTTAGGGTTTCATAGCCGATGAGATTGCCTTGTCCGCCGAACCACAGCCAATCCCCGAAATTAACAAATTTATTCCAGGTGGCTATCGACAGGCCCATGGCGATGATGACAATTTCCGGGCGCAAGAATCCTTGGCGGATCAACCTTGAAGCATCAAGACCGGCAAGCGCCCCGGCGGCGACCGGCACGAACAGAGTGGTTATCGAAATCAGCATATAGTAGTGGCTGATTTTATTGACGAACGCCAACCCTACGCTTTCCCAGGGGAAGGATTGAGCGACGGCAAAAGTCAGAATCAGCATGGCCAAAACGCCGATAGAGCGCAACGCGAGACGGTCTTTGCGTATAACCAAAACCATGACGCCGGCAAGATACAGGGAGGTGGGAACCCAATTTCTCAACAGAATGTCAACGCCGGACAGAATTGCCTCAAGGAAATTATCAGAAGTTTTAACCCCTCGCCCCGTATCCGCCGCGCCCAGATAATTGGCGAAAAGAAACTCATGCCAGACAAGGAGGGAAAAAAAGGCAAATATGGAAAAACCGATAACTACCTTTTTCAAATCTACGTCTTTGAACAGCAAGGCGCCGCCGATGACGGCAAGGGCGAGGGGAGGGAAGGTATGAATCGGTTCGCCGGCGGCCAAAACCAGGGTCGCCAGAAAAATCCATCGCCAAAAAAAGCGATCCTTTGAGCAGACAACGCAGGCGTAAACGGCCAACGGCAGCGCCGCAAAGCCGGTTCCCCAGTTGGTGCTGAAATTCAGCAGATATTCGTGGGAAACCGGGAATATCGCGGCGACGGCGACGGCGATCGCCCGGTTGTCCGGGGCTGCCTTGCGGGCCAATAGATAACTGCCGGCGAATCCTAAAGCCGCCAGGAATATTTTGTGCGCCGCCACCACGATCCAGGTGGGGAAGATATACGCCAACAGCAGTTCCGGGTTGAAATACTGCTTTCCCGGCAACATGGAATAAACATCCTGCCCGCCGCTGAATTGGTGAGAGAAGCGACCGCCGTTATACTGGTGGGACAGGTAATAATTTAAGGCAACGTTGAAGTTGCCTTCGTGGCTCATCTCGATAAACGAATAAGGGCCGAGGATGTAGAACTCGAAGGTAAACAAAAGCAGCCAGACGGCGAAAAATATGCCGACGTGGCGCGGGGCGGTAATTTTGAGTCTGTCTGAGGCGAGGGCGAAATAGTACGGCGCGCTCAAAGCGGCGGAGACGATAAGGGCGGCGGTTAAAGCCTTGTTTTCAAATATCGGCATCAGTCAGCTTTTGGCGAACATCCGGAAAAACAGTCCGATGTAATAAGCGCCTTCGCGCCGCCAATTAATGGGGTTCAGCTTCATTTTCAGGCAGTAGCCGTACCATAAATAATAAACGGCGCGGTAAAATCCGCTGAAAGGAAGGCGACACAAAAACCCGACGGCGGGCCTGAGAAACGGGAAACTGACTATGAGGCCGAACAACTTATGCAGGTTCTCTATTTTTCTTTTTTCTGCGGGCGAAGAAAAATCAAGCATGGATGAGCGCTTGTAGGTTTCCATGTAAACCGGCTCGCCTTTAAGGAATCCCTTTTCGCGGGCATAGCGTTCGATGGGGGTGCCGGGAAACGGATAAAGGATCGAAGAACCGGCATAGGCCGGCTTGATTTTTATATTGAGATCAAGCGTTTTCAAATCCGTTTGGTAGGGATCAGGGACCGGCAGCCCGATGATGTTGAGAGTCAGGATGCCGACTCCATGGCGATGGAGCATTGCGGCGGCGGAAATAATTTGTTCGTTGCTCAGGCCGCGACCGAGAATATCATTGGCCGCTTGTTCATCGCCGCTTTCGATTCCCATCCACACAAAGCTGAGTCCGGCGTCGCGTAATTGAATCAGAACATCTTCTTTCAGCGAATTGGCGCGCACTGTGCCGTCGAAGGGAATGCCGATCCGATCCTTGTATAATCTGCAAAATTCATCAAACCATTTTCCCGGTTTCGCTGGAAAGGTGTCATCGACGAAAGCGATATGGTCGGTCGGATAACGGTCGCGTATCCATTCTATCTCCTGGATTACCTGCTCCGGCGTCCGCCAGCGCAGCACCTTGCCGAGGCCCTTGTAGGACTGGTTGTATTCCACGTTGAAGCAATAGGCGCATTTGTAAGGGCAGCCGCGCGCCGCCATGACGAACCGGTTGCCGGTTCCGGCCAGACCGGGGTCGGCGTCGTAGAGAATCTTGTGGTCGGGAAAGGGAAGAGCCGAGACGTCGACCAGCGCCATCAGGGGATTTTTATATGTCTTGCCGTCATGCTTCACATGAAAGCTGGGCGTTTCCCAATGGTTTTCTCCGTTTTCAAGGCGGCGGCAGAACTCGGGAAAGGCTTCGTCTCCCTCGCCGGCGCAGATGGCGTCAACACCGTCTTCATCAATAAGTTCGGGAAAGAAAGTGGCATGGGCGCCGCCGAACACCGAGGTAAATCGGAAATCCTTTTTGAGTTTGCGGTTCAATTTCAGAAGCGAGATGTGTTCGCCGGTCATGGCGCTGTAGCCGACGACATGCGGGGCGAAATCTTGCATCGTCGCCGCCAGCTTGCCCGGTTCCGTTACTCCCTGAATGACAAGGGCGACTTGATGACCGCGCTCTTTAAGGACGGCGCTCAGGCAGCAGATGGCCATGCGGTCCTGGGCGAAAGAGTCTTTATAGACGAGAAGGATTTTCATTAAAAAACGGCTCTTAAGAAGAACCAAATCTTCCGGCCGGGTTGCCCATGTAGGTTCCCGGTTCGGTGATATTTTTCGTCACCACGGCGCCAGCGCCGATTACCACATTATCGCAAATCGTTACCGGCAGGATAGTCACGTTGGAGCCGATAGAGACATTGTTGCCGATGCCGGTCGGCAGCCATAGTTCAGGGTTTTCCCGCGCCGGTTTTCCGGCCTTGAACAGATCGTTGATGAACATCACCCCATGACCGATGAAGCAATCGTCGCCGATGGTTACAAGCTCACAGATGAAACTATGTGATTGAATTCGGCATCTTTTGCCGATAACTGCGTTGCGTTGGATTTCGACGAAAGGGCCGACGAAGCAGTCATCGCCTATGGCGCATCCGTAAAGATTTACGGGGCGCACGATGGTGACGTTATCGCCGAAAGTAACATCTTTGATCCCTGAATCCCTGAATGTAACCATTCTGTTTTTCGGATTATCGCCTGTTGAAGAAAAAGATAAAAAGCTCCCTGATGGTTTTCAGGATCGTTCTTGGCTGCACGCCGGTCGGAATGCCTGATTCCCGCTCGGTGTAGTTGACGTCAACTCCGACGATCCTCAATCCCAGGCGCTTGGCGCGAATAATATTTTCCGCCAGAAGAAAAACCCCGTCGCTTTTTCCCAGATAGGTTTCGATCTGGTCGCGTTTGTACATATGGATCCAGTTGACGTCGAAGAAATTGAGATTGAAAACCAAATTTACCAACTGATGATAAATCGCCGAAACCATTTTTCCGTAAAACGGAAGCTGAAGCCGGCGATGACGCCGGTAGCCGATAACGATGTCGGCATATCTGATTAGCACAAGATAGACGTTAAAATCTTCCAGCGTGAAGCGGTAGTCGGCGGGGCAGATCATGACATAGGTCTTTGTCGCCCGCATGAGGCCGGTGCGGACGGTTATGCCGAAGCCGCCGTTTTTTTTCTGTTGAATGCCGATGACATTTTTGTACTTGTTCGCCAATTCATCGACGATGCGTCCGGTCGAATCGGAGCTGCCGTCGTTGACGACTATAACTTCAAGGTCATCCACCCATTGGGGCGCCGTGGCCAGCAGGTGCTCGACGGTATGGGCTATTAACTCTTCTTCATTGTAGGCGGGAACGACGATGCTCAGGCTGGCTTTTGAATCTTTTTTTGTCATGCGCCTGCCTTGGCGGTGAAACGGGCAAGGGTTTCGACCGTGCGACTGATCTGTTCGTCGGTAATTTCCGGAAATATCGGCAATGAAAGAATCCGTTTGCAAGCATCTTCAGCAACCGGAAAGTCGCCTTTTTTATAGCCGAGATTCTTGTAGCATTCCTGCAAGTGGATCACTTTGGGGTAATGAATCTGCGCCATCACGCCGTTTTCCCGCAAATAGGCATGGCAGGCGTCCCGATTATCAACCTGGATCACATAGAGATGATAAACCGGCTCGGCCCCCTTGGCCGTAACGGGACGCTTGACGGGAAGCGGTTTAAGCAATTCGTCATACTTGGCGGCGGCTCTTTGTCGCGCCGCTGTCCATTCCTTCAAGTAGGGGAGCTTGCACAGCAAAATCGCCGCCTGAAGCGCGTCAAGACGTGAGTTATAGCCGATGTCCTCATGAATCCCGGTCATTGATCGCCCGTTTTGGCCGTAGTTGGACAGGCGCAGCGCCGTCGCCGCCGATTGATCGTCGTTAGTCAGAATAAGGCCGCCGTCGCCGAAGCCGCCGAGATTCTTGCTGGGATAGAAACTGAAACAGGAGATATCGCCGATGGCGCCCGCTATCCTGCCGTCGCTTTCGGCCAGGGTCGCCTGGGCGACATCCTCAATGATGCGGATGCCGCGAGGCCGGCATATGGCCTCGATTGCCGCCATCGGCGCCGGGTGTCCGAAAAGGTGAACCGGAATCACCGCCCTGGTGCGGGGCGTTATGGCTTTTTCCAGGGCCTCAGGGTTCATCTGATAGGTGTCGGGATCAATATCCGCAAAAACCGGCGTCGCTCCGGCGTGGGAGACGGCGAAAGCGGTGGAAATCCAGGTATTGGGAACGGTAATCACTTCGTCCCCCGGCCCGATGCCGAGCGCCCGCACCGCCAGGAACAGGGCGTCGGTTCCCGACGCCGTCCCGATGGCGTGGCGGACATTGTGCAGCGCCGCGAACCGCTCCTCGAATTCGGCGAGGACCGGGCCGCGAATAAAACACGCCTCCTCGGCGACCTTTCTTATGGCGGACATGATCTCGGCGTCCAGGCTTGAGAACTGCCGGGTAAGATCGACAAAGGGAATGACATCTGTTTTGGTCGGCGACATCGTTCTTCCTATTACAGCCAATCGCCGCCGGTCAACGGAATCATCTGGCCGGTGATGAATTGGGACCATCCCGACAACAGATAGATCATCAGCGCGGCGGCTTCATCCGGATGGCCGCCCCGTTTCAAAGGCACCATTTCGGCGCGTTCCTGCATATCTTTTTCGGTTTTATTGTGCCAGCGTTGATGAAATCCGCTGGCAATAAAACCGAGGCGGACGCCGTTCACCAGAATGTTATCGGGCGCTCCTTCGCGGGCCAGACCCTGGACCAGACATTCGGTTCCGCGCTTGGCGACGGCGTAGGGGAAAGACATGGCGCTGCCGCCGTGCAGAGCCGATTCGGTGCCGGTTAACAAGATGCGCCCTCCCCGGCCTTGTTTTTTCATGCGGGCCATGGCGGCGCGGGCCAGGTAGAAAGGCCGGTTGAGATTGAGGTCGATGTCTTGCTCCCATTCCGCCGCCGGCATGTCCTTCCAATGGCCGCTGAAATGAATGCCTCCCGACAGGACCGCCAGGGCGTCAACGCCTCCCGCTTTTTCAGAAAATTCATCGACAACCGCGACGCAGTCCGCTTCATCCGCGAACTTTCGCGTCAGCGGAATAATGCGGGCGTCATTTTTTTGACCGGCGTGGCTTTGACCATGGGCGCCGATGATGCAGTCCGACCCCGCAAGCAGCATTTTGACAAGGGCTTGGCCCAGGCCGCCGGTGGCGCCGGCGATTAATATGCGCGATCCCGGCGGCGCCTTGGGGGTCCAGTCGGGAAAATTCAGTTTGCTCATCGGTAACATTCTTTCAGAACGGCGGCGCTCCGCGCAATGTCGGCGAGCGGGTCCGCTTCGTTTAACATGCGCTGCTCGATAGAAACAAAACCATCATATCCTATGTCGTCAAGCATACGGCCCATGGCGGCGTGGTCAACGGCTCCGGAGACGCCCAATACCCCAAGACCCGGCTCGTTGGCGTGAAAATGAACCAGATGCTCCTTCACCGCCCGGAAGGTGGCGGGTTCAGCCTCGTTATTGTCAACCAGGGCCTTGGCGTCCAGTTGAACCTGTAGCGCCGGATGGTTTATTGAATTGACGATATCCAGGGATTCAAAGGCCGAGTTGATGAAATCGGCGTCTTGCGGACCCAGCGGCTCGAAGCAATAACAGACGCCGTGGCCTTCGATGCGGCGGCACAGTTCCCCAAGGAAGCCGACCGCTTCCTTGGTCGCTTCATCAAGGGGAGTATTATTGCGTCTGCGTCCGCCGCCGTAGATGATGGTCTTGCCGCCCAGGTCGCGGCATACCGCCGAAAGATGTTCCATGAAGTCCATGGTGCGGCTGCGGGTTTCCCTGTCGCGGAACAGCCCCAATTCCGGGTGGTCATAGAAAATGGAATGCAGCCCGATCACCTTAAGACTGGCGGTCTCCGCCTGTCGGCGGTAAGCCTCGACCTGTTGCGGCGCAGGGCCGGGCCAGGTGTCTCTCCAGACGCGGCCGGGGGCCACCTCCAGTCCTTGCAGGCCTAACTCGGGCAGACGTTCCAGCTCCGCCGCATGATCAAAGGCGTTGAGCGCGATATTGGAGACGGCGAATTTAGGCATTAGGTTTTAAGATAAATTCAGTATTAAAAGCCTCCGGGTGATTGACAAGTTCATTAATATCAAGTGGAGACAGAAAAGAGGATAATACTTCAAATATAAATATGGTATAATTTATTTCATGTAACAGCGAAAGAAGTTCTTCAGGAGTATGCTTGGCCATTTGTTGGGAGCAAAAATAATATTCCAACTGAATAATAGGCCGAAACTTTTTGATTGTGGCTATTCCTCCTTTAAGAAAGTTGATTTCATGGCCTTCCACATCAACCTTCAAGTAATCCATTCGTCGGATGTCATTGTCGGCTATATAGTTGTCCAGAGTATCGAAGCGGGCTTCCTGTGAAAGGATTCTTATCGCCGGGTCATCTTGATTCACATACACCGTAAAGTTTCCGGAATCGCTATCGATTTTCGGTGGGCCGATGAGCATTGAAGCCTTTTTGTCTGAAAGGCCGATGTTAACAGGGATGATGTTTTTCACGTTATTTATGCGGATGTTTTCCTCGAAAAAACTAAACGTGCTTGGCGTTGGCTCGAAGCCGTAAACCGAGGCGCCGTTGATGCGTGAAAAAGCCAGTGCGGATAATCCGATGTTTGCGCCTACATCAAAAATGACCGGACTTGGGCCGCAGAGGACTACGGCCATATCGGCCATTGCGGAGAATTCCTTCAGGCCGTTTATAATATTTCCGGCGGCATAAGGGGTTTTCCATTCCTCGCGGATGGTAAAGCCGTTCCAGCGAAAGACGCGATATCCCTGATTTTTTGATCGCCAACGAATCCATGCCTTCAGAAGTTTAACGGCCATGTCATAAAACAGCAGATAAACGGCGCGCGCAAACGCATACATACGGCGGGTCAAAGGGTGGGAACGCAGGAGTTTTTTCATAAAGGGGCGCCGTTAATGTCGATATTTCCGATTTGAACCAGGCGTTGAAAATCCGGGTTTTTTTCCATCAGTTCATTAAATGTCCCCGTATCTTTGATGTGGCCGTCCTTCATGAGAATCAGGCGTCGGCATCGGCGTACGGTGCTGAGTCTATGGGCGATAATTATCAACGTCTTTTCTCCTGACAATTCTTCAATAGCCCGCGTTACCTCGTGTTCGGTTTTTCCATCAAGGGACGAAGTAGCCTCGTCGAAAACCAGGATGTCCGGATCACGGTAAAGCGCTCTGGCGATGCCGATACGCTGCTGCTGCCCGCCGGACAGCCTCATTCCTCTCTCGCCGACTTCCGTACCAAGCCCCGCCGGCAACTCGGCAACCAGGTCTTCCAGGTGGGCCATGCTGACCACTTCGGCGATGCGCTCTTCATTGATGTTTTCATCCTCTATGCCGAAGGCGATATTGCGCCTGAGGGTGTCATCGAGAAGATAGACCTGTTGAGGGACATATCCTAAATGGTTTTGCCATGCGCGCAAGCGGGAGAAGGCGTCGATGCCGTCAACCAGCATTTCGCCGGTGCCGGGGTGCAACAACCCCATAAAAATGTTGATCAGGGTGGTCTTTCCCGACCCGGAAGGCCCGACCACGCCGATGGACTCTCCTTTGGCGATGCGCAGGTTGATTCCATACAGGGCAGATTTATCCTGGGCCGCTTGTTCATAGCGGAAGGTAAGGTTATTCAGGTGAATTTCATGCTCAAAGGGCAGGCTTTCCCCGGCGTCGCCCTGCTTGTTTTTCTCGGCGTCAATCAGGCCTTCCTGAAAATCCACATACAAAGCATCGACCATTGCGGTGCGTTGTTTGATTTCGGCCATGGAACTGATGATGCGGTTCATGGAGGGCATCAGCCTGAGGGTGGCCATGCCGAACAAGCCGAGGACCGAGATGGCTTCTTCAACCGAGCCGCGTAGTTCCAACAGAACAATAACGACCACCATGAACCCCAGAATAATTATGGTTTCGATAAGCAATCGCGGCGATTGGTTAGCGGTTATGGTTCGTGTTAACAAAACGGCCCGGCGGGCGGTTTTTTCGGCGAAGGCGCGGTTCAAATAATCATGACAATCAAGAATCTTGATATCCTTGATGGCGCCGAATCCCTGGCTGATCGACTTAATGATCTCGGCTTCCAGACTGAACCCTTGTGCGCCCCACCGTTGCAGGAGCGGCGCAAGCTTACGATAAAAAGCCAGGCTCATGATCAACAGAAAAATCCCAACGCCGATGGTAACCCAAGGTTCGACGATCAAAAGCAATAAGCAGGCCGCCGCCGCCAATAAAACATCCATGAGCAGATTCATGATCAGGCGCAGACCGTCGAAGGACGAGCCGATGCTACTGCCTAGGTCGCGTATGGTTTTGGCGGTGTTGCGCCGAAGATGAAAGGCATATGGCCGTTGCAGATATAAATTGAACATTTGCTGCTGAAAAAGCGCCATCCTGGTTTGCGTGAACCGTGTAATCAAAAACAGCATCGTCAGAATGGCGGCGTTTTTCAAAATGAAAAAAACAACAAACACGCCGACCATATAAAATAATAATTGTTGCTGGTCTGCGAGCATCGGTGGGGATAGCGCCCATGCCATATATTTTTGATATTTATCGGTGCTGTTTCCAATTAATGCGAACGACAGCGGCAAGATCATGCCGATGCTGGCCATTTCCAGGATTGATGTCGCCAGCATCGGCGCCAACAGCAGATAAAACTGCCGGCGCGACCGGGAATCCATGAAAGCCAGCAACTTAAGCGCGACGTTAAGCATGAATGGGCAAGGCCCTATGGTTTAATATTTTGATGTTAAAACCTGTTCTCAAAGAGATACGTCGTTCGGAAGGCGTGTGATGGTATAACCCAGCGGCCGGATCGTGGCCTTCATCAGGCATTTTGCCTTGTCTATGGCGCGAAGCCGCGCCAGTCGCAAGGCGCCTTGAGCAGTCGAAGGCAGCGAAGTCGGCTCTTTGGGATATACGCCGTGGAAATTCATAGCCAGATTCAGGTAGGCAATATCGGCTCCCGTTAAGTGCTTGTACCAGCGTTCATTATCGATGGCGCCGACGTAGGGCTGGATGGCTTTGTCTTCAAAGCTCACATTATTCCCCCGGACGACGTTTTCGGACGTGTTGCCGTGGAAAGTACCGCCGCGCCGGTTGAGTAGCTTGATGTTCCTGACTTTCTCGCCCAGCCATTCGGAAATCTCGAACAGACATTTGTCGGTATTTTCGGTTAAGTCCTCGTAACGCACCACCAGAAATCTTTCATGCCGGAACGTGGCGGCAAAGCGTAAAGCGTCTTCCTTGTTGAGATTGTTGGACACGAGGTCATCCCAGCCGCCTTTCTTTTCCGAGGAATAGGTGGCATAGGGCGAACGCACGAGTTCGAGCCAGTAAGCCCTGGGCGAATCGAGAAATACAGGCGCGTAATTATGATTGTATGTCCACTTTGTCGCCATGACTTTGACGCCGGTTGCTTCCCCCATCGCCGCAAGAAGCGCCGCGATATCGGTGATTGGATCGTGCTGGCTGATGATGTCCATGAGCGCCATGAGCTGATCCTTGGATAATCCGTAAATATTGTTGTGTTCCGAGGCTAAGTAATGCGGCGACGTGCTGATGCCGGCAATCATGGACATGTAGGAATTCATGAGGGCATAACGCAGGAGGCTATATGACTTCTCCGTTATTCTGTTCATGCCGGAGGTGAATGATTCGCGGACGATAAAATCCTTTTCAGGCAGTCCGCGCATGCCGGCGATGATCCGCAGCATCTCAAAAAGATGACCGAAGCATATCATGTCCGGCTGAGAGTCGATCAATCGCTCCAGCATGGTGGTGCCGCTGCGGTGAAGGCCGTTGATGACTAGAGACTTGATCATGTCTGTATCCTATCGATATTGGGAACTATCTTTTCGACGGTCTCGTCCGGCGTTGTGGACTCCACGTCCAAAGCTTGGTCATGTTGCAAAATTGTGGTGCGCACGTTCTCAATTATGTGAGCGCGGCATCACATTTTCGAGGCATGTTAACATCAGGTTTCTTGGCGATAATTCTCAGGTCGCGTCCGCGTTCGCCTGCGGCATGGTAACTTTCAAAGGATTGAAAGACGGCATCATGGGAATACAGATGTCCGCCATCGCTGTTGATCGGCTCCTGTTCCCAAGGACGCCCCCCGGGAGCAATGATGACTTTATCCGGCGCAGGGTTCAGCCGGTCAATGAAGAAACGCGCGGATTTTGATGTAAAGTGCAGTGTGTGCGGGATGTCCATTCGGTCAGGTATCTTATGATACTCCTGAGTTGTATTGGGCACCTCAAGAAACAGAAAGCCGCCGGGCGCTACATGTTCCCATAAGAATGATAATGAAGCAGATGGATCGAGCAAGTGCTCCCATACTCCGGTGGCGGCGACAATGTCAAAAGACCGGCCTATCAAAACCCCTTCAGCATATACTTTTTCGAAAACATTCATCTCTTTAAGGAGGTTCACTTTTCTTTCTACGTCGGTCGCAAAAAGTTGCCAGTCAGGCCTCTTGAACTTGATCTGTTGCGCAAGGCCGCCAAGGCCGGCGCCGAAGTCAAGAAGTGAGCAGACGGTTTTGTCGCTACAATAGAACAGTAAGAAATCTACTCTGTTAATTAATTCGGGAGACGAATCTATATTATTTTCGCTTATATTCAAATCTTCCGGCGTTGATTGGTAGTATTCGTTATAAAATAATTTGACATCATTATGTGACGGCATAGGCTCGATTTTTCCAAACCCACAATCTTCACATATTGACAAATTATGGTGGCAAAAAACAGATTGAGTTAGTCGCCCGCTCCAATGTTTCCCGAAAAAAACCCTTAAAAAAAGCAGCAAATGCACAACGCGCCATACAACCCTGCGAATAGCGAAAAGATACGGGTTTGAGGTCATATCGGCTCTATAGACCCGCCTAAATATCCGTACAGAACCGCACGCATCACATTGTTTCATTCGAGAATTCTCCGGATAAATTCAGTGAAGTAGTTCTATTCGACCGGACAGTCCGGTAGCGAAGTTAAGATGCTTTTGCAACAGGCCTATCTGGAGCACGTCAGGATTGCAGGGATGCGATGGCTTCATCGGATAATCGGCTGGGACTGAAATAGAAGGCGTCATTGGAATTAGCGCGGCATCCGGTTCCGCCCTCGACATAGTGCCGTAATTTTTCTTCCTGGGTCAGTCCCAGGAATTCGGATTTATATATATCCATAAATTCAGCCAGAACGGCATCTCCTTCGGCGTCGGCGGTTTCGGCGCGGCGGAGTCTTTCCCATTGATCCTTGGGGAAGTAGCAATAGAGAGGCACTACGCGCATCAGACCGTCAATGTCGCCGGCACTCAGATACGGAGCCGGCATGGACAGGAGTGATCGTGAGGTGGTGTGAACGGTTATGGTATTCGGATCCAGCCAGCCGTTGCGAACCGCCACCTCGCGCAGTTTGGCGCCGTGGTAGGGAGTGAAGATGCTGACCGTGATCGAGTCATAGCCACAAATCGAACGGACCAGTTCGACGGTATCCATGACATGCTCTCGCGTCTCGCCGGGGAAGCCGATGATCAGATTGACGGAAAAAGCAATTCCGGACGCCGCGATACGCTCGAACGATTCAATGATCTGACGGTTGTTGTTGCGGCGTTGCAGTACGTTGCGCCGGAACTCCTCGTTGCCTGATTCGATACCGAACGAGATACGGTAGGCTCCGACTTCCTTAAGTCGAATCAGAACATCTTCGGTGCAGGCCTCGGGCCGGGTGTTGAACCAGAACGGCAGCTTATATTCTTCATACATATTGCAAAATTCAAAGATTTCCCGGTAGGGGCGGGCCAGAAAACTGTCATCAATAAAGTAAAAAAATTCCGGGTGATATCGGTCGATGACTTCACGCAATTCTTCACGCAGTTGAGTCATGTTCTTGCGCCGCAGGAAATTGCCGAGACCCGCCGCCCGTGATTGTGATGTCTGCATAGGTGAATTACAGAATGTGCAGGTAAAGGGACACCCGCGATAAGTTTCGATCGGCATGGTGCGAAAGATTTTTCCGCCCATGGGCCGGTAGAAGCGTCGTTCATCGAACAAGCTGAAATCGGGGCGATATTTGCCTATATCCACTAACGGCGGACGGGTATTCTTGCGAATACGTCCGTCGGGCAGGCGCGTCCATACGCCGTTAATGTTCTCGGTAGGCAATCCCAGGCGAATCGCTTCGGCCATTTCAAGGACGATCTTCTCTCCCTCTCCCAAAGCGATTTGCCGGATTACCGGATGCTTGAAGCAGGTTTCCGGCGCGCTGGTGGGAAAAACACCGCCGACCAGGTGGGCAATAGCCAAGTCGTTAATTGCCGTCATTAAGGATATACATTGAAGGAAGGCATCCTCAACAACCGAATACAGAATAAGGTCGGGTTGAAACGCCGATACTTCTTCGCGGAAATCGACGCACATGTCGCTGCGACGCGGTTTGATGCCCAGGTCGTGCTCGTAGTCGAAATTACGCGCTTGTGAGAACTTGACGCGGTTCTCAGGGCTGGAACTGTCTACTTCCGGCGGCAGATAGCCGGTGGTTTCGAAGAGTTTGACGGCGTATCCCTGACCTTTGAGTATCCGCGTAAAAATACTTACGCTGAGTGACGGAACCAGCATCAGCGGGAGATTGGGGTAAACGATCAGGACTCGGAAATCGGTTTTATCCTTCATGGTCATTCACTATGCTTCCGGAGATTAGGGGTAAGCGAACAGGTTGACAGCGGATTGGGGCGCGTTCCGGCGGCCGATTATATGCTGTTGTTCACGCTTTTGAATTCTGGCGGCAAGCCGATGTCTTCTCTGACGATATCGAAGAAAACTCGTCCTGAAAGATCGATAAGATCGGCGTAACTTTCTCTGGGGTATTTCCAATCCCCGGATTCCAGATTCTTGACCCGCATTATGGCTTCTTCGGCGGATTTTACGCAAATTCCCGGAAAATTCCTGAATATGCAAACCTCATGGATGTCCGAAATATCGAGCATGAATGACGCCAAACCGAATTGCATAGCCTCAATAACCACGGTTGAGGGGTCTGAAAAGGCGAAAGTCACCCGTTTGAAAATGTCGAAAATAGGATCGCGGGTATAAACAACATTTGTAAGGCCGCAGCTACAGGCGTTGACAAAATCTATACCACGTTTCATACCGGCGTAATTGGCCTTTACTTGCAGCCAAATGGTGCGTTCGGGAAATGCCGTTGCAAGACTTCGCACGATTTCTACAAAAATTGAGGAGTTGGTGAAAAGACCGGCGAGAACGGCTATGTCATTGGGACGAGGATCGCCCATGCACATATAATCCTTTCTGGATGCTCCAAACGTTCCTGACGGCACGACGGCCATGTCCTTCGCCCATGTGTCTTTATATATCTCTTGAAGAATTTTTCCGAAGACATAGTAGCGGTCGTAATTTATGTAGCGAAACGGGGCCAAGAGATCGGCATATGGGCCAAAGCCCAGGCAGACCCCATATGAGTGTTTGCCGATGCGGTTCAACTCCTGACGCCTTAGTATGTGCTCCACATTGTATTCGTCGCGTCCCCAGAAATATTCCGGCGTGAAGCGCGAGAATAATGCCCGCAGCATCGTTCTGCGGTGCGGCAGGGTGGCGATCTGGAAGAAAACGGCAGGATCCATGGACCGAAAATGTTTAAAAAGGCGGAATGTGTCTCTCATTGCAAGCGCCGATAATTCAATGCCATCCCGAATCGTCAATAGTCCATCCTTGGAATTACATGTGCGGTAGGTGTTGAGCGTTTCTTCTTCAAGGGGGTGGCCGGACAAACACCTGATAACCAGTAATATCGGCCCACCGTCCGCAATTTCCCGGTAAAGGTGAACATCACGTGGATCGCCCAGATAATCCGCTGCGAAAAAAAAGGTTTCATGTCGGAACCCAAAGGGCCGTACGCGCGAAATTATCCAGGCGCAGGCATAGACGGCTATGGCGACGGCGGCGAGCATATTGACCGCCGGGTGGTAAAGGGAAGTTCGTGGGGTGATGTCCTTGAAACACGAACGCTCGGCATAAACATTCATGGCTTGCAGCATGGCGGGAGGCAATCCCTTGACTTTTGCCCCCGCTAGTTCCGGTTTGTCCAATGCCGCCGCCAGTGTAAGAATAAAGATGAATCTCCAGTCGAAGTGCTTACATACGACATTCTTATACGCCATGGCATAATCGGGAATGATTCGGTCCACCTTTGCAAAGTCGAAATAGTCGTTTATCCACGGCTCGATTTTTCCGAAAACATTATACAGATAGACCTCTGAATGTCTGTCCTTGACATGTTGGAGGTCGGGGCACAGTTCGATCAGATCGTGCGCCCGTCCGGATCTGATCGACCAGACGAGAACCATTTGGAGTGGGCGCTGCAGAATGAAAAACAAAGGATCAATACAAAGGACATAAACTTTTCTACGAAACAGGCACAATAACACAAACCGGAAAACCGTTATCTCGTTGAGAATTATTATATGCGTCATTGTCGGGTAACTTCATCCACATCAAGGATTACCTTGAGCACATCGCCACTCTTGCTTTTTTCCCATGCGGCGTGAAAATCATCAAGCCTCATAGGGCATTGGAGATAGGCGTCAAGATCCAGCTTATCAAGCAGCTTGATCGCTTCTTCAAAATCTTCCGCCGTACTGCCGACGGAACCGACGACCGTCTTGTCATAGGCGGTTACGGCCTCAAAGGAAAACGGCTTCTTGCCGTAGGGCAGTCCCAGCAACAATATGGAGGCGTCGGCCGGGCTTAGGTGAAGAACCTTGTCCAGCACTTCCGGGTCGCCGGTGATCTCGATAATGACATTGAATTTTGCGAGGTCGTCCAGACAGTCGGAACTTTTTATGCCTGTTCCATCGAACAGGGCGCGGCGTTTGGGGTTGCGGTCAAAAGCGGTGACTTCATGGCCGAAATGGGCCAGCGTTTTGGCGAACATGTGGCCCAGCGGACCGGCGCCGACGACGAAGCAATGTCGCCGCCCCGACTTGGCACCAAGCAACGGAGTCAATCGGCGCAGACTCTTCAAGACCACCGCCAGCGGTTCGGCGAGGGCGGCCCGGCGCAAGTCCATGGTTTGCGGCAGCTTATGGACAAAGCGCGCCGGCGCGCTCACATAACCGGCATAGGCGCCGTTACGTCTTAAAACGCCCAGTTCGGCCCGTTCCCCGCAACCGATGAAGTTGCCGGATCGGCATTCCCCGCAGATTCCGCAACTCTGGATGCATTCGACGACTACCGGCGTCTGTTCGGCAAGGTTTTTGACGTTCCGGCCAACGGCGACGACGCGGCCGCTGAATTCGTGGCCGGGAACGATGGGGTACTTGGCCATGCCGTTTTTGTAATAGCCGAGGGCGCCGCTGAAAATCTCCAGGTCGGTGGCGCAGACCGCCACATGGGCGACGCGAATCAAGACATCGCCCGGCTTTATCTCAGGGATTTTCAGTTCCTCGAAAGCGGCCCGGTTGGGGCCATGAATAACAACGGCTTCGGTGGGGCGGTCGAAAAAGACCTTTTCCTGTGATTCCCGCGTTTCAAGGGGATGCGATTCCAGTAGTCCCTTGAGAGCGCCTGTGTTTTTATGCAGGCGGTAATAAATGATTTCGCGCATTCGCTGTCCCGGCGTCAAGCGGGCGCTTACCGGATTATCATTAACGGTCACGGCATTATAGAAATCACTTAAAGTGAAAAATATTTCCCGCATCAGTTCTCTAGGAGCGGAGGCGCGGCTCTTGATGCCGATTCTTCTGAAAGATACCGCTTCCCGGTAGGCGCGGCGGCGGATCTGCCCCCATGTTTCTTCGTGGATATGTTTAAGAACGGCAGCAGGCTCGTAGGCCGCTTTATATCCTCGCGCCATCCAATGCTTCGCCCAGTCGATATCCTCCAGTCCGAGGAGTTTTTCGTCGAAGGGGTATTGCTCCCACAGTTCTTTGCGGATTGCGGAATTGGCGTTGTTGACGGCGAGGCGCTCCATCGATTCAAAAAGTTTTTGGTCGCCGAACATGCGCTTGTAGTCTTCGTTCTCGCTGAATTTCGAGCAAGCCGCGCCGATTTGCCGACCGTAGGACATCGCCGTTTTTTCTTCCCTTAAGGGAGCAATCAGATTTTCCAGCCAATGATCGTTCTCAGGGATGGTGTGGGCCGAGGCGATGGCGATGAAGCGTCCTTGCGCCTCTTTGATTCCGGCATTCAGTGAATAGCCGTAGGTGAAATCGTGGCTGTTGATGCAGACCAGACGGGCGGCCCGCTTGCCGGCGATTTCACGGGACCGATCCAGCGATCCCGAATCCACGGCGATAACCTCGAAGTCTTTATATGTCTGGCGGTCAAAACCATCGAAAAGCCTGTTCAAATGCTTTTCTTCATTGAACATGCGGACGATGATCGAGGTTTCCACGAGAGTCTCTACGCTGCTTCATTAAGAGCGTTAAGAAGCTGATTGAGGGTGCTCCAATGCACCCGCTCCCACGCCTTGGGGCTTGAGTTGGAGTTGTGGGGCGCCGTCATGACATTGTCCATTTTAAGCAGCGGACTATTCCTGGGCAGAGGCTCACATTCAAAAACATCTAGCGCGGCGCCGGCGATCAATCCCTGTTGAAGGGCGTCAATAAGGGCCGGCTCATCGACTATCGGTCCTCGCGCCAGATTGATAAACACCGCAGTCTTCTTCATCGCCGCGAATTGCGGCGCCCCCATCAGGCGATATGAGGTCGGGTTGAGGTCGCAGTTGATGCTGACGAAGTCGGCGCCGGCGAACAGATCGTCCTTGGAGACCATCCCGACGCCCAGTTCTTCAATGAGGTTCGGGTTAATCTCGCGGATGTCGTTAGCCAGCAGCTTCATGCCGAAAGCCTTGGCGCGGCGCAGGGTCGCCGTGCCGGTATTGCCGACGCCGATGACTCCCAGCGAACATTCATTGAGCGCCCGTCCCGGAATTTTGTCCCAGATTCCCTGTTTCATCTGGGCGTCCATCCAGGGTTGACGCCGGGCGAAGGCGAGAATGTAGCCGAGCGCGCTGTCGGCCACCGGGTGAGTGAAGGCGTCCGGCGTCCGGCAAATGCGGATGCCCCGCCTTTCCGCCGCTTCCTTGTCTATGGAATCGATGCCTGTGCCCCATTTGGCGATGACCTTGAGTCTGGGGGCTGCCGCCAGCACCCGGTCGGTGAAGCGGTCATCGCCGCAAATGACGCCGTCAATGTCGGAAACAATGCCCAGCAAATCTTCTTCTTCCAGCCGCTCTTTCACCTTTGCCGGGACGATTTCCATATTATTTTTTACGAAAAAATCGGAAAAGCGGTCGATTGCCGGCAGCATGTAGGGGGCGCTGATCAGAATTTTCCAGGTCATGACGAATAGCTTTCGGTTAAGGGATCATGAGTCATCAATTTTTCCACACGGGTCAGATCCTCGGGGGTGTCCACCGCGTGGGTGTTGAAGCGGGTTTCCACCATGCGCACCGGATAACCGTGTTCAAGGAAACGCAACATGTCGATGGATTCGGCTATCTCCAGGGGCGTCGGCTTCAGCGCCGAAAATGTCTTCAGAGCCTGGCGGCTGAACGGGATGATGCATACCTGCTTGTACGGGGTTATCGCCGCGAAGTTTGCCTCAACGGCGTAAGGAATCGGCCGGCGCGAGAAGTAAAGGGCATTGCCGGTCCGGTCGATTGCCACCTTGATGGTGTTGGGGTTGTTGAATTCATCCATGCTTTCTATGCGCGTAGTCAAATTGACGCAGGAAATATCCGGGTTATTGCCGAAGGGCGCCGTCGCCTCGTCGATCATGTCCGGGCGCGTCATCGGTTCATCGCCCTGGACCATGACCACCACATCGGCCTCGATGCCCTCAATGGCCTCGGCGACGCGGTCGCCAGCCCGCTCGTGGCGGTTTGAGGTCATCACCGCCTTGCCGCCGAAGCCTTCGACCGCATCGCGGATTTTTTCATCACAGGTGGCGACATAGACCCCCAGGAGAGACTTGCTCATGGCGGTGCGCCTGTAGACGTGCTCAATCATGGTTTTGCCGAGCAACGGCGCCAGCGGCTTGCCGGGGAATCGCGACGAGCCGAGGCGGGCGGGAATTATGGCGACGATTTTCACGCTCGTTTCCGTTCCCATTCCAGGGCGGTGCGAATGATGACGTCAAGGTCGGTAAAGCGGGGAACCCAGCCGAGGATTTTCCGAATGCGCGTGACATCGGCCACCAGTTCGGGGACATCGCCGGGACGGCGCGGCGCGATGCGGATATCAAGGGTTTGACCGGAAACTTTTTGTACGGCGTTCAAAACCTCGCGCACCGAGGCGCCCCGGCCATAGCCGCAATTCAGAATCAAGTTATCGCCTCCGTTCAAAAGATGATTGAAGGCCTTGACATGAGCGTCCGCCAGATCGCTGACATGGATGTAGTCACGGATGCAGGCGCCGTCGGGCGTATCATAGTCGTCGCCGAAAATTTCCATATGCCGGCGCCGCCCGAGAACCGTCTCGACGGCGATCTTGATCAGATGGGTCGATTGGGGGCCGACCTGACCGGCGCGGCCTTTTGCGTCGGCGCCGGCGACGTTGAAATAACGCAAGGCGGCGTAACTAAGGCCATGGGCCGAGGAAACGTCTTTCAATATTCTCTCGATGATCAGTTTTGAAAAGCCATAGGGGTTTTCCGGCGCCGTCGGCGCATCCTCATTGATGGGAACGGTTTTGGGGCGACCGTAAACGGAAGCGGTTGATGAGAAGATAAAGGTCTTGATATTTTCCGCCAGCGCCGCCTCGATCAGTGCCCGGCCGGCTTCGGCGTTGTTGCGGTAATATTTCAGCGGGTCGTGGACGGATTCAGGAACGATGATCGACCCGGCAAAATGCATTATGCCGCAACATTGGTTTTCCCTGAGCGTTCGCCGCACCAGCGCCATGTCGGCGACGTTTCCCTGAACAAAGGGGACGCCCTCGGGGACCATATCCCGGCTTCCCGTGGACAGGTCGTCAAGGACGACTGCCGGTATGCCGGCGGCGACCAGGGCCAGCACCGTGTGGCTGCCGATATAGCCGGCGCCGCCGGTGACGAGGATGGGGCGGGGTATGGGCTTGGCCTTTATGTTCAAAACGGTTTACGCCGCGCCTGCATGATGGTTTCGACCAGCAGTAAATCCAGTTCGGTGTCCACGTCGATTGATCGTTCGGGAGGCATGACATAGGCCGCTGTATCCGGGGCGTAAAACGTCTGGTTTTTCCTGTACCATGGAACTTCCGCCACATAGACGGCGCCGTTGGCGGCATAGGCGGCGGGCAGATTCTGGCGTTGGTGCCAAGGTCCGTCTTTTTTCAAAAACGGCGACATGCGTCCCTGACCATCTATCTGAAACATCCAGTAGGGTGATTTTTCGGTTTTGCATACGGAGACGCAGGCGGGGACGCCGCGTCGGCGGCATGTCGTGATGCAGTTGTCGATATCCTGCGCCTCGCGTAAGGGTGAAGTAGGTTGCAGAAGCACAATATAATCATAGGTTTCTTCAAGATGATCGAGGGCGTGAATAAGCGCATGCTCGGTCGAGGTTTCATCGTGCGCAAGCTCAAGCGGTCGTTTGAAGGGGACGTCACATCCCCATTCCCTGCCTACCCGAATAATTTCGTCGTCGTCTGATGACAGAATAGTTCTATCCAAAAGACTTGATTTTTCGGCGGCGTCGACGCTCCACGCCAGCATCGGGCGGCCGCCCACTTCAAGGATATTTTTGCGCGGCAGTCCTTTGGAGCCGCCGCGAGCGGTGATCACCGCCAATACCTTTTTGCCGTCAATCATGCCGCCTCGTTGCTTTCCGCCAATGCTTTCCAAACGCAGCCGACGGAATCGGGGATATCATCCATGGAACAAAAATCCTGGAGAATGGCTGTTGCGTCCGGCTTCATGCCGCTTTTCAGGGCGCGCCGTAAATCCGCCACCGAGGACATGATGGGGGTGTTTTCAAAATACGCGGGGTTGATGCCGGTGGGCCAGGGGCGGAAAGCGAAATAAGAACGTCCCGCCCCCAAGGTTTCCAGCAGGGCGCCGGACCCTATCGGTCCGGCCACAAAATCGGCCCAATAAATATGATCAATCAATCCGCCGTCCTGAAAAACCGGATAATTTAATTTGTGAAAGGTCAGTATTTTTTCAAAATACGCCTTTTGTTTCGGCATTCCGGGGTGCAGCTTGATGCGGATGTTTTTATATCCGAGATCGGTTAATGTCCTGACAACATCCACCAGCGTTGAAAACATGTTGGACATGAGTCCTCGGCTGTCGTCGCCGTCCGTGTAACAAGGCATGATCAGCCAATTATTTTGCCTCGGCGGCATCGTTTCCGGTTTTTGTCTCCATGCGCCGTCAGGAGGATAGCCGGCGCGAAGGCGCTTCAGGCCGAAAGCGGATTTTTGCGCCCATCTTTCGTCGACGGCTCCTCTGGCCAGCAGACGATTGTTTCCCCCCCGGGCGATGCGGGCGTCGTTTTGCCGGTCGGTCAGAAACATCCCATTGAGCAGTTCATCGAAAGGAGCGTTGTGAACGCGGGCTGTCTCGGCAATAATGCGGCATTCCGTATTTGTAATGTCGCCGACCATTACGCGACGGAATTGATGGCGCTTCATAAAGGCGTTGTAGCGCTTGACCCTCGCGGCGCGGTCACGAAGCAATCCGGAGTCAATACACCTTTCCTTGATGAAGGCGCGACGGGCTTTCTCAAGACCGCTTGCAGGGGCGGACCATGACTTAAAGAGCTTTTGCGTCATAGCCCGTAAGGCCGCCTTATCGGCGCCGGTTAAAGAGGCTCGGGGCAGTTCGGCGAGAACGACACCATTTTGCCGGCATGATCGAAGGAAGCGCAGCGACTTGGGCCATTGTTCCGCCAGAATGACCGGGGCCACGGCGGCGTCTCGGCTCTTTTCCAGCAAAGCATCCATAACGGCGGCGTTATTGAATAAAAAGACTTTCGGCTTGCCGCTTCTTAGCCGCCACAGCAGGCCGAAGGCGGCCCCCACAGCCATGGCGTAGCAACCTCGAAGAAACTCGCGTAACTGCGGCTCCTCAATACGGACGCCGTAAAGGGTGGTTTCGGGCGCCGCAGGGTCATGCCTGTCAACGAGGACGGCGCCGTGACGATCCGCTGTTTCGCGGACCAGATCGCGCCGGATATGGGGGTCCAGAAGGTCATAGTCTGATCGTAAGTCGTAAAGGATTATCTCGGAAGGCCCGAAATGCAGGCAAATTCGATCCAGGGCATGGGAAAGCCGGTCGTAAGCGCGACACGCCAACGTCACCTCGCGCCAGAAAAGGGTTGCCAGCGAAACGCCATGAAATTCGGTGACATCGACGCCGTCCACCTTGGCCCAGTCGTTATAGTGCAGGTAAAGTTCGCCTTCCTTTATTTCCGGGTTGATGCGCTCGGCGAGCGCCCATTCAAAATGGATACAGTGTCGGTTTTCGCTCACGCATTGACGCCATTGCAGCCAGTCCGTAGTGACGATCAGGGTCGAGTCATCATGCTTTACGTTTTCCAGATGACGGGGATGAGATATCAGGGCCAGACGCGGGTACTGACCCCGGATATGTTCCGGGAGCTTCAAAACCGACAATTCGCTAAGGTCTTCAAGCCGCTCCAAAGGAGACTGCAACGGGCTTACCACGCCGTCCACCCGCCATCGACCGTCATCATCTGCCCGGTCATATAGCTTGAGGCGTCGGAGGCCAGATAGACGACGGCGCCGACCATTTCCTCGGCCTGCGCCATGCGGCCCATCGGCACATGTTCATTATAGGCTTTCAGGAAAGGGCCGTCCTGGCCGCTTTCGACGCCGCCGGGAACCAGCGTATTCACCCGGATGCCTTTGTCCGCCCAGTAAGCGGCCAGATATCTGGTCAGCCCGATTACGGCGGCCTTGGATGCGGAATAGACGGCCGGCGTGTTGATTTTTTTACCGATGATATTTGATATCTCATAGATTTTCTGATGAGGGGCGACGATGCCGTAAATAGAGGAGGTCTGGATGATGCTGCCGCCGTTGCCCTGCTTGATCATCTGCTTGCCCACGGCCTGGGCGACCAGGAACATGCCGTCCAGGTTGACGGCCATGATCTCGCGCCATGTTTCCAGTTTGAAATCCTCGAAAGAGGCAAAAAAATCATTCATGTTTGCCGCTTTGGTGGCGGCGTTGTTATGTAAAATGTGAATGCCTCCCAGCTTGTCGCAAACGGTTTTCGCCATTTCCGCTACCGATTGAGGCGAGGAAACGTCGCAAAGGACACCGATGGCCTTGACCCCGAATTCATCGGCGATTTGCTCAGCCAGCGTCTTGGCGGCCGCGCCGTTGACGTCAACCACCGCCACGGCGGCGCCGTGTTCGGCCAAACCTTTGCAAACCGGGGTTCCGATTATGCCGGCGCCGCCGGTCACTACGGCGACCTTGCCGCTCAGGTCAAAGATGTCAGACATGGCTTTTCTCTCAATACTTGGGATAAAAGAAATTCGACGAATTGGAAATCCAGTTCGCAATCAATGTCGAGGGAACGTTCCTCCGGCATAATGAACAGTCGGGTGTCGTCTCCGAAGATCGTATCGCTCCCGGAAAGAAGCGCCCGGCGGCGCCACGCATAGATGGAGGCGTTGAGATCGTAGCACTTGGGAGAGTCCTGGCGTCTTTCTATGGGGGTCTTCAGCGGCTTGCTGAGATGGACCCCGCCCTGTTCATCCACCTCGACCAGATTAAAATAGGGCGAACGCCGGGACGGCGTTCCAGTCAACACTATGCCGACGCCGCCGGCTTCGAGAAGGGCGACGGCGTCCTGGATGTCTTTTACCGCCCGCAAGGGCGAGGTGCAGTCGAGATCAACAAACGTATCGAATTTTGTTCGGCATTGTTTCTCAATCGTTTCGGCGCAGTGACGAATTGCCGGAAGCTTGCCCGCCGTGTCCGAGGCCATTTCGGCGGGTCGCTCAACGAGGTAATCGGCGCCCCACTCATCGGCGGTTTTCAAAATATCATTGCTGTCGCTGCTGACGCCGATCGCCTCGAACAAACCTGATTGGCGGGCTTGTTCAATGGAGTGGGCAATCAAGGGCTTGCCGGCGAGCAGACGCAGGTTCTTGCCCTTGACCCCCTTGGAGCCGCCACGGGCGCAGATGGTGCACAGCCGTTTCATTTCGTTACCCAAACATTCTCAAGGGCGGCCTTCTCGGCGGCGGCGATCATGTGAAGCGCCTCCAGCCCTTCGTCGAGAGAGCAGGCGATGTCATTTTCGCCGGCTAAGGCCGCCTTGTGCTCGGCGATATAAGTCGCGTCACGCTCCGTCTGTAATGATTCTGTTTCGCCTGCGAAATCAATAGTTCCGGCGATCAGGTCGGCGCGGATGGAGCCGTTGTCGGTGAGGACGATGATGTTTCGGCTTGGTGTGCTGTCCAGATAGTTCATTTGCAGGGAAACAATCGGGCAGTCCCTAGTTTTGAATAAAATCGAAAAAATGTCGTCGCTGTCGATTTCCAGTCGGCTGAAGCGCCCTCCGGCGGCGGTAAGTCCGGTCCATCCGCCTAACAGCCGGTTAAGGTAATCCAGTTCGTGGCTGAGGTCCCTGAGAGCGCCGCCGCCTTCGGCTTTGTGGGCCGAGTAGCCGAGACGATAATCCGTTTCCGGGCGCCATTTTGGAAGATACTGGCCGACATAGGCGTGAACGGCCAAAGGAGGGATTTGCTTAAGGATGCCCCTCAACCTGTTGATGACAGGATGAAAACGCAGATTATAGGCGACATGGACGCCGGCAAATTGATGCTCAGGGATGGTCGCCGGTCCGTCGAAGAGAGGTTTTTCCACAAGCACCTTTCCGCGAAAGCCGGTCCCGGCAAGGGCGGCAAAATCCGAGCGATGCTCGCCGGTGCGGCCGGCGATCACCACATAGTCGGGTTTCCAGTCGGCTGCCGCCATGGGAATCGTCGGATAAACTTTAGCGGCGCTTACGACCCGGCGGCTGGCTACCGCCACATTCAGGCCCATATCGGCGAGGATGCGGGCATGACGCGCCCCGCTTGAGCCGAAGCCGACGACCAGCGCCTTCATCACAGCATAGCTTTTTTGGCGGGAACGCCACGGACAACGATTCCGGGCGCGACATTATCGACAACCACCGCTCCGGCGGCGATTATGCAGTCATTGCCTATGGAACATTCCTGGATGACCGTCGCGCCGCTGCCTAAATGAGCGCCGTCGCCGATAATTACGGCTCCGGATAAGGTAACCCCCGGCGCAATATGAACGTGATCGCCGATCCGGCAGTCGTGATCCACCGATGAGCGCGTGTTGATGATGCTGTTGATGCCGGTCCTGACGCCGGTCTGGATGACGACTCCGGCCATGATTTGACACCCTTCGCCGATTTCCACGTCTCTGGCGATGACGGCGGAGGGATGGATAACTGTTCTGAAAACGTATCCAAGCTTTTTGAAGCGGTAGAAAACCGCCCGCCGGGCCTTCGGGTTTCCAGTGGAGCCTATGCCGTTCGCCAGCATGACGGAATCAGGGGCGTGCTCGGCGGCGATGCGGTCTTCCCCGATGATGGGGATGCTCAGGATAGATTGTCCTCGTCTGGCGGGGTCGATGTCGGCGGCGGCGAAAACTTTGATGCCGATCAGCAACAAGGCGTCAATAACGACCTTGGCATGGCCGCCGGCACCGATGATTATAACGGGTCTGTTCATTAATCAGGCTTCATTTTCCCATGCGGGATGACGCAAGACCCATTTATCGCCGTCTTGCATCCACAGGTGGGGGGAGCGGAACTTGTCTTGAATCTTGAGGAAGTGTTCAGGCTCCATTTCAATGTAATCCATCACATCCTTGAAATAACGTTCGGGGAACTCGCCGTCGAAACGCTTGGCCAGGGCGATGCCTTCTTCCCTGGTGATGTGCTTGTTGCGGATTTCCTGGCTGGCGTCGTAGGTGGCGCGGCCGAGGCCGAACTTGATCCAGGTAGTGTAGTAGTGGAAGCCGTCGATTTTGTCGTCCAGGCTGTTGTATTTGCTGTAGGTGCCTTCGGTTCTTATCGGATTGGCCTCAAAGCCGGTGTTCTCGACGGCGTAATAGTAAGCCTCCTGGGGCGTCCATCTGGTGTAGTAGCCGAGATAGTGGACCTGAATTTTCTTTTCCCGGAGTTCCTGCGGGGCGGGCGGAAAGTATGGCGACAGCTCGTTAAGGGTGAGTCCGTGCTTTTCGATCAGTTCAGGCACCGCCACTCCGGCCAGATAGACTTCGGAAAGGTCGTCTGCCGAGAAGTATGACTCATCGCGGCGCGCCGATGTCGATTCGGCGATGGGGTTGCCGTACTCGGCTTCCGACTCGCCGTAAAAGACCAACGGAATATCAAACTTCGCGGCCATCTTCGGCGCCAGATTTTTTTGCCCGAGGATAAAGGTCTGAAACGGGTGAAACAGGTTCTCGATGGAAAGCCGGGTCAGCAGCTTCTGGGCGCGGCCATTGGGCTTGAAGGAGATGTTGTCAAAGCCGCCGATTTCGATCCACGAACGGAAATTTTTCAATCCGATGTCCGTATAAAGAATCGGCGGCCAGGTTACGGTCAACGGGTTCATGCCGTATTTGTACTTCAGGAGATGGGCGGCGATGCAGCTATCCTTGCCGCCGCTGCCCGGAACCAGACAATCGTAACCGCCGTCGGCGCGGCGATGCTTGTCAAGAAGGATGAGAAGCTCCTCCTCACGCGCTTTCCAGTCGATCTGTTCTTTCTTTTCATTGCAACGGCAGGCGTCACAGATGCCGTCACCCCAGATGTTGAGGCTGGGGGTCTTGCGCTTTATGGTGTGGCGGAACTCCGGGTACGAGGACGGCCGCTGGTTCGACATGATGCATTTTGTGCAGTACGTCACTTCCTGGGGCAGGCCGTAAAAGGCCTCGGGTACGTTAGGTTTGGTCATTTCAATTCTTCTTTCGCGCCGATTGAATCATTTCGCCTTCAGCAATATCGCATTCGGCGGGTTTGTTTATATGCCGCCAGTATTCCATGGGCGAAACGCCGGTTCCCGGGCGCATGGCCGTCAGGTGATCGGCGGTAATGATCTCCCCCTTGCGGATGTCCTTCGCCGCGAACAAGCTTTTGCGGGCGATAGAAAGATTGGCGGTTTCCGACGGTCTGATTTGTTTAACGCCGTCTCCCAGCGCGGCGGTCACATGGCGGATGGCCGTTATCATTTCCTTGAGTTCTCCCGGCTCCAGCGAGGCTTTATGGTCGGGGCCGGGAAGAGATCGGTCAAGGGTGAAGTGTTTTTCAATTATTGCCGCGCCGCGAGCGGCGGCGGCGATGGCGACGGCAATACCTGCGGAATGATCGGAAAGACCGACCGGCAGATCAAAGGTTTCGGCCAGGGCGTCCATGGCTCTCAGGTTGATATCCTCAAACGGGGCCGGATATTCGGTGGTGCAGTGCAACAGGGCGACGTTCTCTTTCAGCGCAGTCTTGCCCGCCGCCGAGGCGAAGGCTTGGCCGAAGGCGTCGCGGGAGGGAGGCTTGCCGGGCATGGCGTAGCCGAAGGCGAAGACTCCCAGGGCGTCGGCGACCTCTTCCATGGAACTCATGCCCGTCGAGCAGATTATTTTTGCGCCGCTGCTTGCCGCCGCCAGCAATAACGGGCCGTTGGTGATCTCTCCGGAAGGAATTTTAAGGGTTTTGAGCTTCATCTCATCAACGAGAAAACGCAGACTATCGTGGTCAAAGGGAGTGGAAAGAAAGTCAATTCCCCGCTCTTTGCACCGCGTCATCAGGCGGTGGTGCTGATCTTTATTCAGTTCAAGGCGACGAATCATGTCCAACTGGGACTCGGCGACGTCGGTGGTGGATTTCTGGTATTCGGCCTTGGGGGCGTCGGCGCTGACCACGCTCTCGGCTTTGAAGGTCTGGAACTTGACGGCGTCGGCCCCCGCCTCGGCGGCGACGTCTACTAAGGCCAGCGCCTTGTCCAGCTCGCCGTTATGGTTGACGCCGGCCTCGGCAATGATATAGACGCCGCTCATGACGCCGCCGGCAGGTCGTGGAAGCGTTTCACCAGGATGCCTTCCAGGGGGAAGTCTTTCAGCACGGCCTTGATTCTGGCGGCGACGCCGGGCGTTCCATAAGGATGGACGGCGCTTTGCGTGGTTTCACGGAATTCATGGCTCACGGCTTTACGGACGGCGGCGGCGATTTCGTTCCGGCTTTCGCCGCAATCGATGATCGTCGCCCCGCGAATACGGCCGCTCTGGCGTTCGCCGATATTCACCGTCGGCGTCTTTATTGCCGGCGCTTCGATAATGCCGCTGGAGGAATTGCCGATGACGGCGGCGGCGTGCTTCATGGCGCTCAGGTAACGCAACTGCCCCAGCGAGGCGCGCAGGGACACGCGGTCAGGTTGCCCGTCGGCATAGCTTTTCAGCCTGGAGGCAATATCTTTATGGCCGGGGTCGGCATTCACTCCGGTGATAAGGATATTGTAGTCGGGAAACATATCCAGCGTCGCCAAAAGCTCATTGATAGCCGTTGATGTCTCCATCAGGGTTACCGGGTGATAAGTGACCAACAGGAACCGTTTTCCCAACTTATGGCCGATGGCGTTCTCCAGCTCGGGCCTGCTCAGCAGGTCAAGATAGGCGATATTATCCAGACCCGGCGCTCCGACGCAAAAAACGCGCTCCGGGGTTTCGCCGAGTTGAATAACGCGCCGTCGGTAAGGCTCGGCGGCGACAAAGTGCAGATGGGCCATTTTGGTGACGGCGTGGCGCATGGCGTCGTCCATGGCGCCTTCGGAAAGTTCGCCGCCATGAATATGGGCCAGGGGAATGCGGTTCAGCATGGCGGCCTGGGCGGCGGCGAAAATCTCGAAACGGTCGCCGAGGACGACGGCGATATCGGGCTTGATCTCGCCGAGGGCCTTTGCCATGCCGGTGAGCGCGGCGCTCATCGACCGGGCGATATCAGGCGGGGCGTCGCCGGACAAATGAAGGTCTACTTTGGCGTTGATGGCGAATCCGTCTTCTTCGATGACGCGCCAGGTTTCTCCGAATTCGGGCGACAGGTGGGCGCCGGTCACTATCAGCCGCAATTCCAGGTCCGCGTCGTCCCTGATTTCCCTGAGCAGCCAGGACAGCAACCCGTACTCGGCCCGCGACCCGGTGATGACGCAGACGCTACGAGTCATTTTCCAGGTTGGGGCTGGAGGGAATATTGATAATGCGCGCGTACAGGTCTTCGGCGACATCCAGGTTCATGCTCGGGCAATTCTTGTACATTTCCAGATGGTGCATGGGACGCCATGTCGGGCGCGTCATCACTCCGGCATCGTTGGCGGCTTCCAGGATGGAATCTCTCAGGCCGGCATGCTCTTTCTCAAGGATCAATGCGTTGAGCCAGTAGTTGCTGCGGCAATTTTGCGGCTCATGGAAAAAGCGGACGCCGGCGATGCCGGCAAAAGCCTCACCATAGCGCCGGGCCAAACGCCGTTTGCGGTCGATGAATCCCGGCAGTTGCTCCATTTGCGCACAGCCGATGGCGGCGTTGATGTTGGGCATCCGGTAATTGAACCCCACCCGGTCATGGATGAACTCCCAGCGGTGAGGCAACTTGGCGGTGGTGGTCAGGTGTCTGGCCGCCTTGGCCAGTTCCTTGTCGTTGGTAAGGACCGCGCCGCCGCCGCCGGTGGTTATGATCTTGTTGCCGTTGAAACTCAAGGCGCTGAGAAGGCCGTCTCTGCCCGTATGGCGATCTTTGTAAAAGGAGCCTAGGGATTCGGCGGCGTCCTCGATCAACGGCAACTTGAAATGCCGGCATACCTTGATCAGCGGATCGATATCCACCGGATGGCCGAAGGTGTGCATGCAAACGACGGCGGCGATTCTTTTTCCGGTGCGCCGGTTGAAGCACTTCCCTTGGGTGATATGGGCGGTGCGTTCCAGGTATTTTTCCAGCTTGGCCGGGTCCAGGCCGAGGGTTGCTTCTTCGCTGTCGGCGAAGTGAGGGACGGCGCCGCAATAGGCGACGGCGTTGGCGGTGGCGACGAAGGTCAGCGTCGGGATGATGACTTCGTCGCCGGAGGCGACGCCGGCCATCAATAGACATGTATGCAGCGCCGCCGTTCCGTTGACGCAGGCGACGGCGTATCCGGCGCCGGTATAATCGGCAAGGACGCCCTCGAAGCGGTCAACGAAGGCGCCGACGGGAGATACCCAGCCCGACTTCAGGCATTCTTCGACATAAACCCGTTCATTGCCGGCGATTTCCGGTTCATGGAGGGGCGAGCCGGAGGGGATTGCTTCGGCAAGAATTTTGACGATTTTTTTAGCGCTGAAGATGACGACTACACCATATACTTTGCATCTGCCCGTACGCGGTCCATGCGGGGGCGCCACCAGTCGATGGTGCGTCGCAGTCCTTCCTCCAGGGAGACGGACGGCGTCCAGCCCGATGCCTCTTTAAGTTTGGCGGCATCGGCCATCAGGGCCATGACCTCGCTGTCGGCCGGGCGTTTGCGCGCCTCTTCCTGAATGATCGGCTTGTCGCAGCCGATGATGGCGCACGTCATTTTTACCATGTCGCCGATGGCGACCATGCGTCCGCTGCCGGCGTTGAATGTCTTGCCTGTGTTGCCGTCATCCAGCTCGGCGGCCTTGAGGAAGGCCGAAACGGTGTCGCTTACATAATTAAAGTCGCGGGACGGCGATAAATCACCCAGTCGGATAGCGTCGCAACGAGAATCCAGCGCCTGGCGGATGACCGTGCTGATAACCGCCCGTTCGCTCTGGCGCGGGCCATATGTGTTGAAGGGGCGCAGGGTGATTACCGGCAAGGCGAAGGAGCGGGCGAAAGCCTCAGCCATCATATCGGCGGCGATCTTGGAGGCGGAATAAGGGGACTGCCCCCGCAGGGGATGGTCCTCGGTAATGGGGGTAAAAAGGGCGGTGCCGTAGACTTCGCTGGTGGACGTGCAAATGACGCGGGATGCCCCGGCGTCAAGCGCTCCCTTCAATACATTGACGGCGCCCTGAACATTGGTTTGCACATAGCTGGACGGAGCTTCGTAGGAATAGGGGATAGCGATCAGGGCGGCCAGATGGAAGACCGCGTCTTGCCCTTTGCACAATTCGATCATCTGATGAGAATCACGCACGTCGCCTCTGACCAAACGCATGGAGCGGCGGATTTCCGGGTCCGTATCGTCCAGCCAGCCATGGCTGTCAAAGGAGTTGTAAAGGGCAAGGGCGGTGACCTCAGCGCCGCTTTTGACCAAGGCCTCCGCCAAATGCGAGCCGATAAAGCCGTCGGCGCCGGTTATGAAAACTTTTTGGTTTTTCAAAGCAAAATCCGCTCGTGCTACCGCAGTCCGGGTGAATTCGCCCGGACGGCAAAACTCGTTGCTTTTTTGCCGACGCCCCCCTGTCGGGGGCTATGCGCAGGCGCTGACTGTGGCCGCCGGAAGGCGGACTTTTACTTCACGGCCAAGAAGATTCAACAAGATAACAACCCGCTTGTCATCATCGGCGCAATCAAAAAAACCGACATGATCGTACATCGCTCCGGCGGTGATTCGAACCATGTCGCCTTTCTTGAAGGAACAGGCGGCGTTCAAGACAACCATGCCTGTCTCGTCCTCGTGGGTTTGAATGTCTTCGACGACGCCGGTAGGCACCGGCGTGGGAAGATGGCCCTGAGTGAACAGGCGAATCACGCCGATTGTCGAGTTGATGACATGCCAACAAGTCTGCTTTATGTCCATTTCGACAAAAAGGTAGCGGGGAAACAGGGGGGAAGGCACCCAGTCGATGCGTCTGGCGTGTCGGCGCCGCTTGAGGTGAAGGGGAAGATAGGCCGAGAACCCTTGGCGGTGAAGATTCAAGAGGGCTTGTTTTTCGCTTTTAGCGTGGGTGTAAACGACATACCACTGGTTCATGGGTTCACCTATTCCATTAAAACTTGGGGGGTGCGCGAAATATTAAGAATCGAGGGGGCAAGGATGCGTTCAACGGGCAAATGCCGCGTCAGCGCATCAAATCCATCCTGTGGGTTGTTCAAATCCGTTAATATAACTGCGTCAATTCCGCCGCCGGCATTTTTGGCGGACTGAAAATCTTTGACTATGGGAATGTCCCCGACATTGCCGCCGGCGCTTGTCGGGTCAATTACCGCAATAAGCGATATAGAGTATTCACGCGCACACAAGGTGGCGATTTCCGCCAGATCGCTGACGCCGTGCAACGCTATGCGGCTCCAGCCGTTCTCGACGCTTAGGGCAAACAGTTCCGAACACTGTCGGCGCGCATCGCGGAAGAAGTTAAAGGATATGGATAAATACTGCTGCGTAAGTTGGCTTTTCTCGGCGAATCCATGGGGGGTAAGATAATATAGATACCGGTTAGCCGGCGCCTGGGCGACCTTGACCCAGCCCTTTTTGACGCACCGTTTGAGGTAGGTGTTAACCAGTCCGAGGGCAATTCCCAACTCCACCGCCGCCGAGCGCTGCGTAACCGAACTGTTTTCGTAGATGGCGTTCAAAAGGCCGAGAGTAATCTCGGCCTCGTTGCCTAATGCGCCGGATGATTGTCTCGGCTTACTCACAACGCTTCTGCCCATGCCTGATGGCGTTCATGCGGCGAACATTACCGCGTTCATGTCACGAACGTCAAGAGGGATTCACGGCGTGAACACGATAGAGCGACCGGTCGGCAATAATAATTTCATGGTAGGATTATGATCTGCTGTATTAGTCTGTTATAGAATTACTCTGAAAAATTCTCCCCCTTGCTTCAAGGGGGAGTTAGAGGGGGTATTTGCAGCAACCTCCCCTGACCCCTCCTTGGTAAGGAGGGGAAAATGATTGAGGCCGATGGTATTATTAGATTTGAATGCGGTTCCGACTTTTAAGGGTTTACGGCCTGCCATGTTTTTTTTCCGCCGATTCATGTCGTTTTTGGTCTTTATTCTTCTTATGGCGACCTTTTTCGCCATCCCGGCGGCGTTGGCAACCGAAGGCTCCGGGTTGCCATTGCCGCGATTTGTCAGTCTGCGCGCCGGCGAGGTGAACCTGCGCACCGGCCCCGGCGTTCAATACCCGGTGGAATGGGTATATCTCCGCCAGAAACTTCCGGTGGAAGTTATCGCCGAATATCTGACCTGGCGTAAAATCAGGGATTGGCAGGGCGCCCAGGGCTGGGTTCATCAGAGCATGGTGGGGGGACTGCGCACCATCATTATTACCGGCAATACCCGCACGCTTCGACGTGAAGCCAAGGTTGAAAGCGCGCCTGTGGCGCTGGCCGATGTCGGCGTCATCGGGCAAATTCTCGAATGCCCGGAAGATTCCGGCTGGTGCAAGGTAGATATCAGCGGTCACAAGGGCTGGTTGCGACGAGTTGATTTCTGGGGCGTGCATCGTGACGAGAAAGTAGAATGATCCTCTGTTTTTTATTCCAGGGTGTTGAGCGCCTTCTGAAAGCGGCCGGCGTGTGATTTTTCGGCCTTGGCCAGCGTTTCGAACCAGTCGGCTATTTCATCGAACCCTTCATTTCTGGCGATTTTAGCCATCTCCGGGTACATTTCGGCATATTCATAGGTCTCGCCGGCAATTGCCGCCGCCAGATTATCCCTGGTGTCGCCGATGGGCATGTCGGTAGTCGGATCGCCTGCTTCTTCGAGAAATTCAAGGTGGCCATGGGCATGGCCGGTTTCGCCTTCGGCGATTGAGCGAAAGACCGAGGCGATATCGTTGAGTCCCTCAATATCGGCTTTCTGGGCGAAGTAGAGGTAACGCCGGTTCCCCTGAGCCTCGCCGCTGAACGCCTTCTTCAGATTTAATGCCGTCTTGGAACCATTTAACGGGGGCATGAAATTCTCCTTATATCCCTAAATAGACGCAAAACAAATTGACGAAACTTCCCGAAAGAAACTGACTCGCCAAGGCCATGACTATTATAGACAGCCCGATAAGGCGGCGGACAAGAGGCATTTGATCAAGGGAAACGGTCCAACGCGACAGCAGTCCGGCGGCCATCATAACCGGCAGCGTGCCGGAACCAAAGCCTATCATGACCAGCGCCCCCTTCGCCGGGTCTCCCGAGGCAAAGGCAAAAATCAGGGCGGAATAAATCAGTCCGCATGGCAACCATCCCCAAACGGCGCCGTAGAGAAGCGCTCGGCCGGGGTTGCGCGCCGGCAATAAACCGCTGCCGAGAGGCGCGATTCGCCGCCATAGCGGCGCTCCGACGCCCTCGATCAAAGCGTAAGCAGGGAACCACCCGGCCACATAAAGCCCGATGCCGCACAGCACGGCGAAGCCGAGTCCTCTTAACAGCAAACGACCGTAGCCCGGACTGAATACTTGTAAAATACCGGCGCCGAAAGCGCCGACGACGGCGCCGGCTATCGCATAGCTGCAAAGCCGTCCCAGATTGTAGGCGCCGGCATAGGTAAGCAGTTGCCTGTGGTCCCGACGAATCTCGTCAGGCAGACTCATGGTCAAGGCGCCGGCGATGCCGCCGCACATGCCGAGGCAGTGCAGGCTGCTCAACAGTCCTATTGTGAACGCCGTAAACAGGATGGACAGGTCCATTTAAACTATATCCGGGTTGGTCTTCAAGCGCAGGCGGGCGCGCACGATGCGGGAAATGTGGTCAACGGCGATGTTCAGCAGGGCGGTGATGATGATCAACGCCAGGGCGCGGTCGAAGCGGATGTCGGTAAAGGCGCTGTCCACATAAAAGCCCAGCGTCTTGATGCCGAGAATGCCGAGAATGGCGGTCTCGCGCATGATTACCTCCCAGCGGTAAAAGAGGAAAGCCATGAACTGGCCGTAAACTCTGGGGACTATATTGTAGGTGTAAAGGTTCATTCCTTTCGGCGCATCGGGGCGCAACGGCAACTCGTCCGCGTAGCGACCGATTAAATGGCCGATGATGGCTCCGTTGTGCAGCGACAGGGCGACGATGGCGGGCAGCATGGACGGCCCCCATAGCTGCAAAAAGACATAGGCGAGGATGTACTCGGGAGTCGAGCGCACGACCACCAGGAATATGTGGCCGACGGCGCGTCGGCGGCGACCGAAGAACTTTTTGGAAATCAGCGGGAAGAAAACAAGGGTCAGGATGCCGGCGCCGACCAGGGCGATCATGGTCAGCAGCACCGTGTTGACGACGCCGGGCAAAGCTTCCCTGTACAGAAGGTTCCATGCCCAATGGCCCAGGCTGTCAAGCGCGTTGCCGTCTATTGTATTAACCCACCTTAGGGGGCCGGGGATGATATCCTGGGTGAGGAAGCGCGTCACGTTGGTCATGGAGATATCGGCGCCTACCGGCAACACTATAAAAGCGCCGAGCAGATATGCCGGCAACAGCCTCGGGCGCATCCACAGCCTCATTGAGGCGATGATGATGAAGAACAGATACAGCAGCGCCGACACTTCCGAATAGTTGCCGTTGCTGAACGCCGTTTCCAGATGAAAGCCGATGGTCGGCAGGCCGACGAAGCCGAGCACGGCGGAAGAGCGCAGGCCGCATTCCATACGATACATGGTGTAGGTCTTGAAGTGAGTCCATATGTCGGGAATGCGGGCGTAAAACAATGTCGAGACGTAACCGCTGCCCTTGGGGATTGTCTTGAGCGGCGAAGCGTCGGCTTCTTCTATTATCTCCGAATAGACCTTGGCGAAGGCGCCGGCGAAGGGAATGGCGATGGCCAGGATGCCGGTGATCGGCGTCAGTCCGAAGGCTTGCAGGAAAATCAGCGCCCAGAACAACTCGTGGACGGCGCGGATGAAGGCGCAGAAAAACCTCACCGCCGGGTAGCGGAAAATCAGGGACAGGGCGAATCCGCAAGCGCTGCCCAACACGACGCCGATGAAGGCGAAGGACAGGGTATTGAGAATGGCGCCGCCCAGATGCTCGGTGGCGAAGAAGTCCGGCGTGAAAACGCCTTTCACCATGCGGGCCATTTCTCCCCACGGATCAAGGGTGGAAATTTCCACGTCGCCGACGATCAGGCAGAAGACGGCGATGCCGACGAAGGAGAGGCTGACCCTCGCCAACGGTCGGGGCGGACGATTTACATGATCAATGGTGGAAGACGTCATCGAGGTCGGAACGGGTCATGCCCGATGTCGGTTGGTCCATGACTATGCGGCCGGCCTTGACGCCGATGATGCGGTCGGCGAAGGAGAGAGCCATATCCACGTCGTGCAAAGCCAGAACCACTGTTTCATGCTCTTTAACCAGACAGTCCAGCACGACGCCCGCCTGTTTTTCATCAATCGCCGAAAGCGGCTCGTCGCCGAGCAGGATGCGGCTGTGCTGATATAGGGCGCGACCGACGGCGGTGCGTTGCTGCTGGCCGCCGGAAAGCTCGCCCGCCGGGGTGAACAGCTTGTCTTCAAAGCGCAGCCGTTGCACCACTTCGCGGATGGCCTCGACTTCTTTCTTTTTGGGGAAAGCAAGGTTTGACAGATTGTACCAGACCGAATGGCGATTCAGCCGCGCCATGAAGATGTTGTGAAAAACCGACAGCGTCTTGACCAGTCCCAGCTCCTGGGGCAGCAAGGAAGTCTCCTCCTTATGCTGGTCATAAAGGAGACCGAGGAGAGAGGATTTGCCGGCGCCGTTCGGCCCGACTATGGCGATTTTTTCTCCCCGGTGAATCTTCAGCGTTACGCCGCTGAGCGCCGGGGAGCCGTTGTATTGTACGCCGGCGTTATCAAGCTCGAACAAAAGCATAGGCCAGCGTACTCCAGAGATGCCGCTTCGTCCATCAGTCGTCCTGATCCAGCAGGCCGGTCTCCTTGCCGACGTCGAGGATCATCTGATAGTCGGCGTTGCCGGCGGGGATGAAGCTCTTGCGGGGGAATGAAGCCAGCAGGTCCGGGTCTTTCATTTCCAGCAGGGCCTTGGCGACCCTGTCCTTGAAGCCGGGGCCGAAGTCTTTATCGACGCCGCTGCGGATCGACCATTGGTAATCGGGATAAGTCGGCGTCTTCCAGATGATCTTGACCTTGGCGGGATCAATCTTGCCGTCCTTCAGGTCGTTTTCCCAGGCCTTGTAGTTGATGGCGCCGACTTGATAGGCGCCGGACTGGACCAACTGGATGGTCTTGGAGTGATCGCCGCTGAAGCCGACCGTCTTGAAGACTTCGTCGGGAGATTTGCCGAAGTGCTTGCGGATGAAATATTCGGGCATCAGGCGACCGGAGGTGGACCCCTTGGAGCCGAAGGTGAAGGTCAGGCCCTTTATGGCTTCGGGAAAATCTTTGCCCTCGTTGAGGCCGGTAGAGGCGTTGGCAATGAAATAGGTGAAGAACACCGGGTCTTCCTCGCCCTGGGCGATGGCTTCGGAACCGGGAACCCGCACCCTGGCGCGCACGCCGGAAAGGCCGCCGAACCAGGCAAGCTGGACCTGATTATTCATAAAGGCGGCGACCGACGCTCCGTAGGATTTGACCGGGACATATTTGACGTCGATGCCGAGCTGTTTGGAAAGATAGACCGCCACTTTGTCGAAGCGGCTGCGCAGCCGGGCCTCGTCTTCGTCGGGAATTGCCGTAAAGGTGAAGGTTCCGGCATGGGCGAAGGAGGCCAGGCTCAGGAGGACGGCAAATGCGAATAAAACCTTTTTCATTATTCTTCTCCACTGGAGGGCAATCGGCTTAGGGGCGGACCCTAGATCAAAGGCGTTATTATGAAAATCTTTCAATGAATCAAAAGGTTAATTGATTAATTATGTCCCCGTAATTCCCGGCAACAATTTCTTAATCCTTAATCGACAAGATTGATTCCATTAATGAAATCGTCTTGACAGAAACCATGTATAAAAGACATCTTTCCAGGGTTGTGACGGCTTGCCGCCGCTTGGGCGCACGGTGCGGCGGCGAAAACTGGGAACTGGGGATAATGTTTTTCAGGCCTTTGTTGGCGGCGGTCGTGGTGACCGCCGGGGTGGTATTGTCGGCGCGGTTCGTCCTGTACACGCCGGACGGAACCGATGCCGACGGATCATCTGTCGCCGTAGCGTTGGCGAAATCTTCATTTTCGCTGGGTAATTCCGCCGCCGCCGCCACTCTTCATCCCCGTCTCCCCGGCGAACGTGGAGTGATCTTGCCGGCTGATCCTCCTCCTTTCAGCACCTCTCTGGTTTTTAGCGACGGCGATACCCTGACTGAATTATTGAAAGACGCCGGAGCGTCATACGCGGACGCCGCCGCCGCCACCGTTGCCTTGGGTCAATATTACAATCCGCGACACATCAAGGCGGGGCAGGAAATTACCGTTGCCTTCAAACCCCGCATCGGGTTTGACGGAAGCGCCGAAGTTCCGGGGCGGTTCAACGGGTTCTCAATGGCGCCCGACTACACTCGCCTGATCGCCGTTTCCAGGTCCGACAAGGGCGGATTCGCCGTAACCGAGGAAGAACGTAAATTGTCCCGCAATCTGGTCCGCGCCACCGGCGAGATCCGCGACAGCCTTTTCGTCGCCGCCTCCAGGGCCGGCCTGCCGGCGGCAGTTTTGGCCGAGCTTATCCGCGCTTATTCCTGGGATGTTGATTTTCAGCGCGACATCCATCCCGGCGATCATTTTGAAATCATGTTCGAGCGCTTTCGCGGCGAGAACGGATCGCTGGTCCACGACGGGCGCATCCTGTACGCCGCCCTGCGTTTAAGCGGCAAGCGCCGCTCCATCTATTTTCATACTCTCAGCGACGGACAAAGTGATTACTTCAATGAAAAGGGCCAAAGCGCCCGCCGGGCGTTAATGCGCACCCCTATTGACGGCGCCCGCCTTTCATCGGGCTTCGGCCAACGGCGCCATCCCATTCTCGGCTACATGAAGCAGCATCGCGGCGTTGATTTCGCGGCGGCTCCGGGGACTCCCGTTTACGCCGCCGGAGACGGCGTTGTCGAAGAGGCGGGGTGGAACGGGGATTATGGGAAATATGTGCGCATCCGGCATAATTCGGAATACTCCACCGCCTACGCTCACATGAACAGCATCAAGATCGGCAAGGGCAAGCGTGTGCGCCAGGGCCAGGTGATCGGGCATGTCGGTTCGACCGGGCGCTCAACCGGACCCCACCTGCACTACGAGATTCTTAAAAGCGGCGTACGCGCCAACCCGCTGCTGGTGAAAATGCAGTCCGGGCGCGAGCTGAAAGGGGCGGCGCTTACCCGCTTCATGGAGGCCGTGACCAAGGTCGACTATCAACTTTCCTACCTTGCCGAAGACGCCGCCGAAACCAGGGTGGCCGGCGCCGAGGTTACGCCGCGTTAGCGAGTTCCCCGGCAATAGAGGCGAATACCCTGTTCCAGTCCTCGCCGACGCGCCGTCTGATGATTCGCGCCGAGGGATAAAAAGGAACGCCGGCGGTTCCCTGTATTGGGGGTCAGGTCTTGCCTTTTGCCATAGTGTGGCGTAGTCTGCAAAGATCGTTGTCCCGCGTGGAGTCCCGTCATGTCGCGTCCGCTACGCCTTGAATATCCGGGGGCTGTTTATCACATAACAGCGCGCGGCAACGACAAGCGACCGATTTACCTGGACGATAAGGACCGCAATCTGTTCCTCGACCGGCTCGCCGAGACGGCGCAACGCTTCGAGTGGCGGTTTTACGCCTATTGCCTGATGGGTAACCACTATCACCTGTTGATCGAGACGCCGAAGCCCAATCTTGCGTACGGCATGCGGCAGATTAACGGCGTTTATACCCAGTTGTTTAACCGGCGCCACCGGCATTGCGGGCACCTGTTTCAGGGGCGCTATAAGGCTATCCTTGTCGATGGCGAGGCTTATCTGCTGGAACTGGCCCGCTACATAGCGCTGAACCCGGTGCGGGCAAAGTTGGCGGAGAAGGCCGCCGACTGGCCATGGAGCAGTTATCGCGCCACCGTCGGCCTGACGCCAGCGCCGGGATGGCTGGCGGTGGAGGAAATCCTCGGACCGCTGGGAAGTGAGCGGGCCGCCGCGCGGCGGGCCTATGCCGCTTTTGTTGCCGAGGGTAGGAGCGACGCAGTATGGGACGAGGTGCGCAATCAGGTCTTCCTGGGCGATGAGGAGTTTGTTGTGCGTAGTTTGGAGATGATTCGAGGGAGCGCCTCGGTCGAGGTGCCGCGAAGGCAATGGCGGCCGCCGCCGCCGTCGTTGGCGGAGATCGCTGCTGCTGCGCCCGATCGCAACGAGGCCATCCGCACTGCATGGTCACTCGGCGCCTACACCCTGGCCGAGATAGGGGCGCATTTTGGTCTCCACTACAGCCGCATAAGTCGCATCGTCCGCTGCGTCGGGGTCGGCGGTCGGTAGCGGGCAAAAGGCAAGACCTGACCCCAACAGCAGGGTGGTGGTTTGCAGTATTTTCCTCGGTAGCCTTGCGCGGCTTTATGCGCAAGGTCCGGTGGAATGATGGGTTAGCCCGCAGCATTTTGTTGGGAAGGTCGATCCCAATTCAACAACCTGAGATGGGTGTCGGACTGGCCGTCAACGAAGGAAAAGAGCTTCTCCAATATCTGCGCATCGGGAGTTCCCTTGACCTTCTCTGCTTGATAAAGCGCGATTCGTCCCGCAGTGACTTTGGCGGCTTCCGCCTTGAAAGCCGCGAGGCTTTCTTCTGTAACTACTTCTCCTGTGGCCGAGTATCGGATCGGGTCGTGGGAAATATCGACCATGGGGCCGTGTTTCTCGAAACTATCGTTATAAGCAAAATGTTCTGCCGTTTTCTTCGCAAAAGCTGGATCAACCTCCGCATTGCGAAGCGTGACAGCCCGGTAATTGAGCCATTGATTGCCCGACGTTTCGGTTGCGACCAGATCGCGGGCAGCTTGCGAAATGGTTACGGTATAGGCCGAACTTGCCGCAGGGGCGGCCGAACTTGCCGACGATGTTGCAGCCAGTTCATTCTGCCGCGATACGACCCTAGAGAAAGAGAACAACGGGTTCGACTCTTGGACTTGCATGACGGGCCTCCCATATTTGATGATGACAACATCGTTGACGCAAGAAGCGCGCCATCCATTCCGGTGCTATGTGGGCTAACTTAATAATATACGGACCCACCGATCATTCCTCGCCTTCCGAGTCCGGCCCGTCTTCCGTTGCTATGATACGTAATAGCGGTTCGCTGTTCATGCAAAGGGGTCATGAGGTCATGGGGTCAGGTCTTGCTTTTTGCCTCAACTGCAAGCGTAGCGGGGTCACGGCATTAGGCAAAAGACAAGACCTGACCCCAATATTTACAGGACGCGAACTGAAAGGGGCGGCGCTGACCCGTTTCATGGAATCCGTAACCAAGGTCGACTATCAACTTTCCTACCTTGCCGAAGACGCCGCCGAAACCAGGGTGGCCGGCGCCGAGGTTACGCCGCGTTAGCAAGTTCCCCGGCAATAGAGGCGAATACCCTGTTCCAGTCCTCGCCGACGCGCTGCCTGATGATTCGCGCCGAGGGATAAAAGGGAACGCCGGTGGTTCCCAGCGACACTATGCACGGATGGGGCGGATGGAAGGCGAAGGTGGGGATGCCCAACGCGCCGCCCATCTCGTAGATAGAGGTCAGCGGCGTAACCACCGCGTCCAGACATGAGGTCAGCGCCGCCGCGCCGTCCAGATCATTCATCAGATCGGTATCGTTCCATGTGTGAATAACAATGCCGAAACGCTTTTCGGCCTCGGCGATCTCGTCGGCGCAGCGGTCATACTGGAGATTTACGAATATCGTATTGTCCATGGTCAGCAGCGGCGCCATGTCGGCGAGGGCGGCGAAGTAGATGCGGCGGCTGTGGGTCATCAGCCCGCTGCGCCATGACAGACCTACCTTCAAACCCTTCCCCAACGCCGACAGGCGGTCCCGCCAGAACCGTCGCCGTTCTTCATCAACCGCCAGATAGCTTGACCGCTCCGGGAAGTCGCTGACGGCGGGTCGCAGGAACTTCAGCAGGCTGCCCATGGAGAGATGATAATCAAACGTCGCCTCGCCGTTTTCGGCTTCAAGGTAGGGGCGGGCGTGTACGCAGGCCTGGGGAAAGGAACGGGCGAACAAACCCGCCAGCCGGGGATCGCACTCAACGGCGCAATCGGCGCCCATGTCAATAATATCGGGGATCATCGAGGCAAAGCAGATTTCATCGCCCACGCCCTGTTCCGCCGATAACAGGATCGACTTGCCTTTGAGGGATGATCCATTCCAGTCCGGCTGGGGAAAGCCCCTTTTGCGCATCGGCGGCGAGGCGCGTTTCCAGCGCCACTCATATTCGGTCCATCCCTGCGGCAATTCACCCCGCGCCAGTAAAACGCCGGACAAGTTGCAGTGGGCGCCGGCGTGGTCGGGATCGATTTTCAAGGCGCGATGAAAATGGTCAAGCGCCTCGTCGGTTCTGTCCGGCCCGAGCAGGGCCGCGCCCATATTGTTGAGGGCGTCGGCATGATCGGGGTCGATTTCCAGCGCCCGGCGGTAGTGGGCCATGGCTTCGTCCGCCCTGTCCAGGTCTTCCAGCGCCGCGCCGAGGTTGGAATGGGCGTCGGCGTTTCCGGGATCGATTTCCAGCGCCCGAAGCAACGACTCGGCGGCTTCGTCAAGACGATCCAGGTTGATCAGCGCCGTACCCAGGTTGTAGTGGGCGGCGTCGTCGTCGGGAGCAAGGGCGGTCGCCCGTTTTAGCGAGTCGACGGCTTCCCCAAATCGCCTCAGGCCGTTAAGGGCGAGGCCGAGATTGAAATGAGCCTGGTCCAGGCCGGGGTCGATGCGCAGCGACTCTTGATAACAGGCGACCGCCTGTTCAGCCTCGCCGAGGTCGGCCAGCACATTGCCGAGGTTGTAGTGGGCGGCGGCGTTGCCGGGGGCGGCCTCAACGGCGCGGCGATAGCTGCCGGCGGCATCGTTCAATCTGCCCAGTTTCCTCTGCGCCGCCGCCAGATTGAAAAAGGCCTCGGCGTGGCCGGGGTTGTTTGCCAGCGCCTTTTCGATATAGGCGACGCCCTGTTCTTCATCGCCCATGCGTAAACACAGCCGCCCCGAGAAATACAGGGCGTCGAAATCATCGGGATGCCGACCGCGAATCTCCGCCGCCATCCGTTGTGCCTCATCCATCCTTCCCGCCCGGAAATGGTGAAGGGCCTGATTTAGCGCCGCCCTTAAAGACATTACTCCATCGCCTCCAGTTCATCGATGAAGCCGGAGATGACAGCGAGGCCGCGCTTCCAGAAGCCGGGGTCCGAGGCGTTGAGGCCGAAGGGAGCCAACAGTTCCTTGTGCCGGAGAGTTCCGCCGGCGCGCAGCATGTTCATGTACTTGTCCTGAAAGCCGTCATGCCCGTCACTGAAGACGCCGTACAGCGAGTTCACCAGACAGTCGCCGAAGGCATAGGCGTAGACATAAAAAGGGGTATGCACGAAGTGGGGAATGTAGGCCCAGTAGTTGCGGTATTCCCCATCAAGGCGGATGGCCGGGCCGAGGCTTCGGCTTTGCGTCTCCATCCATATTTTGCCGAGGAGTTCGGCGCTGAGTTCCTTCTTTCGGCGCAGGTCGTGAACAAGCGTCTCGAACTGATGAAAGGCGATCTGGCGGACTACCGTGTTCAGCATGTCTTCGACCTTGCCGGCGAGCAGGATGCGACGGCGTCCGGCATCGGCTTCGCCGTTCAGCATGGCGCGGAAGGTCAGCATCTCGCCGAAGACGGAAGCGGTCTCGGCCAGGGTCAGCGGCGCGCCGGACATCAGCGCCCCCTGGCCGGCCGCCAACACCTGATGCACCCCGTGTCCGAGTTCGTGAGCCAACGTCATCACGTCGTGCGCCTTGCCGTGGAAGTTCATCAGGATATAAGGATGGATCGAAGGCGTCGTCGGATGGGAAAAAGCGCCGGAGTCCTTGCCGGGACGCACCGCTGCGTCGATCCAGCGCTGATCGAAAAAGCGCCGGGCGATATTCGCCATGTCGGGACAAAAGTCGCCGTAGGCGTTCAGTACTAAATCTTTGGCCTGTTCCCAGGAATAGCGTCGGTCGTCATCATCGGGCAGGGGCGCGTTGCGGTCCCAGTAGTCCAAAGCCTCTTGGCCGAACCAATGCGCCTTGAGCCGGTAATAGCGATGCGCCAGGGCGGGAAAAGCGTCAACCACCGATCCGGCCAGCGCTTCCACCACTTCGTCTTCCAACTGATTGCTCAGGTTGCGCTCGGCTGCGGGGTGGGGATACTTGCGCCACGAATCCTCGATCTCCTTGTCCTTGATCAGGGTGTTGGCGATCAGGGTGAACAGGCGGATGTCGGCGTTCAGCCCCGCTCCCAGCGCCTTGGCCGCCTTGCGCCTGAGGCCGCCGTCCTTGTCCGACAGCAGATTCAGGACTTCCGACATGGTCAGTTGCTTGCCGTCAACGGCGAAGCGCATGTCGGCGAAGGTCTCCTCGAACAAGCGCACCCAGGCCGCGCTTCCGGTCGGCGACTTTTCGTGAAGCAATTTCTCCAGATCGTCGGAAAGCTGATGCGTGCGGAATACCCGCGTGTTCCTGATCCATGGCGCGTAACGGGCGGCCTCGTCCGCCGTCAGTTGCGCCGCCAGCACGGCGTCGTCCAGTCGGTTGATCTCAAGGGTAAAAAACAGGGCGTCCGTCGAGATGGCGGTCACCCGCTCCCTGATGTCCTGCATGAAGCTCCCGCTTTCGGCGTTGGAGGCGTCGGCGGAAAACAGCAGTTGGGCGTAGCTCATGATCTTGTCGAGAATCTCGGAGAGGGATTCATAGGCGGTGATGGCGGAACCCAGTTGCAGGCCGTTCAGTTCGGCCAAGTGTCCCCGGTAGCGGTTGTTAAAGGCTTTGGCCTCATTGCTTGCCCGTTCCAGGTCGGCCTTCAACTCCGGCGCCTGCGGCCCGGCGTAAAGATCGC
>MIAA01000016.1:33579-52226 GCA_001830425.1 Rhodospirillales bacterium RIFCSPLOWO2_02_FULL_58_16 | reverse complement strand
CTTTGTTCGGTCATTTGTTTCGGCGCCGGAAAATTTTTCGGGTAACGGCAATGATACTCTGTTATCACGGAAAGCAACATGAACGATCAATCCTGGGCCAATCTGGCGACTATGTTTTTCGAGCAGGCGGATCGCCTCGCCGACAAGCCGTTGCTGTGGGCCAAGCAGGACGGCGCCTATCAATCAATGAGCTGGAGTAAAACCGCCCGGCAGGTGCGCCTGTTGGCCGGCGGCCTGAAAAGGCTGGGAGTGGTCGCCGGCGACCGGGTGGTCGTGGCATCGGAGAATCGCCCCGAATGGCTGATCGCCGATGTCGCCATCATGGCCATCGGCGCCATAACGGTTCCCGCCTATGTCACCAACACCGAGGATGATCATCACTATATCCTTGAGAACAGCGGCGCCAAGGGCGCCATTGTTTCCACCCGTCGCCTGACCGAGCGCTTTCTGCCCGCCGCCCATCGGTCGGCGGCGGCCAGGTTCGTCATCGCCATTGAACGACCGGAACTGAGCCAGCAGTTAAGCGTCGATGTGCTGGGCTGGGATGAGGCGTTGAGCGATGAAGAAGACGGCGGCATTGACGATGAAGCGCGGCAATGGCGGCGTTCGGACACCGCCTGCATTATTTATACCTCGGGCACCGGCGGCGCGCCCAAGGGGGTGATGCTGCATCACGGCTCGATCCTTTGTAACTGCGCCGGGGCGCGGGACGCTTTGGCGGAGTTGGGGCTGGGCGATGAGGCATTCCTGTCCTTTCTGCCGCTTTCCCATTCCTATGAGCATACGGCGGGGCAGTTTTTCCCCCTGTCCATCGGCGCCCAGATTTACTACGCCGAGGGGGTTGAGACCCTGGCCGCCAACATGATCGAGGCCAGGCCGACGATCATGACCGCCGTGCCGCGCCTGTATGAAAGCCTGCACGGACGCATCAGCCGCAACGTAAAAAAAGCCGGCGGCGTCAGCGAGAAGCTGTTTGCCAGGGCGCTGGAGCTGGGTGAACGACGCTACCTTGATCCCAAATCCCTAAGCATCGGCCAACGGCTACAGGACGCGGCGCTGGATAGGCTGGTGCGGGCCAAGGTGCGCCAACGCTTCGGCGGTCGTCTCAAGGCGCTGGTGTCGGGCGGGGCGCCGCTGAACCGGGACATCGGACTGTTCTTTACGGCGCTGGGCCTGCGTATTCTACAGGGCTACGGCCTGACCGAATCCGGCCCGGTGGTAAGCTGCAACCGCTCCGACTTTGCCCGCATCGAAACCGTCGGCCCGCCGATCAGCGGCGTCGAAGTCAGGATCGCCGGGGACGGTGAAATCCTGGTTCGCGGCGAAATGGTGATGCAGGGCTACTGGCGAAACGAGGAAGCCACCGCCGAATCCATCCGCGACGGCTGGCTGTTCACCGGCGACATCGGCCACATTGATGATCAGGGTTCGTTGATGATCACTGATCGCAAGAAGGACATCATCGTCAACTCGGGCGGCGACAACATCTCGCCCCAGCGCGTCGAGGGCATTCTTACCCTGGAGCCGGAGATCGCCCAGGCCATGGTCTACGGCGACCGCCACCCCCATCTGTCCGGCCTGCTGGTTCCCGACGATGAATGGACGAGACAATGGGCCGTTGATAACGGCAAGCCGAATATGCCGGCGGCTCTGGTTAATGACGAGGATTTCCGCAAGGCCTTGGCCCTGGCCGTGGATCGGGTCAACGAGCGCCTGTCCAACATCGAAAAAGTGCGCCGCTTCATCATCGCCGACGCCCCTTTCACCATCGACAACGCCCTGATAACTCCCACCATGAAAATCCGCCGCCACAAGATCAAGGAAATCTACGGCGACAGGCTGGAGGCGCTGTACGGGTGAGGGAGTTCTTGGCGGGAAAGCGAAAGCATTAACCAAGTATTAACTATTAACAGGTAGAATCGGGAGCATCGCCATTGCGTTATTGCGAAAAAGGCCCATTTATGTAACCGTGCGGTGGTGCTTGACCGGAGTTACGATATATGGTATATTGAACGTTCAGTGGACACTGTATTTAGTTTGTTGCGCCGGACAATGGTTGTCGGCGTTGCGTGTTGATTCTAGGATAGTTCCGAAAGGAGGGGATGCGCCGATGAAAGAGCGATTCAAAGCTATACGCAAATCGCTCGACGCATATTTTTCAAAGGTATATGCGTCCGATTCTATTCCGAGAGGCATTCTCCAGGCTACTCGCCCCAATGACAGTTTCGATTGGGATGAGGAGGGAGATGCACGGCGCGGCAAGAAGAACGCCGCCTCCTTTATCAAAAATTATGACGCGGCGGTAGAAAGTTTTGCGACGCGCAAGCCATAGTCGGCGCCTTCCTGACAACTACCTGCCCACGGGTTACGGCTTATTTTCGCCGCAGGATTTGTAATGACGAATAAAACATATCCGGCGGACTACGTCCCGCCGTTCACTGAGGATGACATCCGTCGTCGATTTCAGTTTCTCTCAGAACAATGCCAGAATTATGTGGACGCGATACATGATGTGCATTCCACATGGAGACTGAGAATTGATCCTCTTGTGATGTTAAGCGTGGCGCAGAGCGCCATGGACGACATCTGGAGATACAAGTCGTACCATTTGCGCGATCCTGACAAGCGATCAAACGCCATAAAGCGTGCGGCGTATCTAACAAAGTGGATCACCAGATTTCGCCCGATATACGTTGCTCGTATTTTATCTGCAAACAATCTGGGGGCGACGTTCGACAAAAAAGACACAACGCTGTTGGTGAACGAGGGATTCGCGATTCATATATCTCTAACCACACTCGCAACTAGTATTAATGTAGAGGAAATACATCTGGAGCCAGATTTTTTTGCCGATTTTCTATACGATTTGCATTACCGAAGTTATTCGGAAGATGCCTTGCTGGCCATGTACGATGTCATACGAAACTTCGCGAAAGGCGGATCGGTTATTTTGAAGGTTATCAAGGATTAACTGTGTGTCCGGGATGCTGATATACGGTCTTTTATAACAGGTCTAATATCGTATTCCGTGCCATTTTAAGAAACGTCACTTTGGCGGCGCCGTAGGTGCGTTCGTCGATCAGCTTAAAGCCTTCGGGCGCCTCAAAAGGTTCTTTGGCGGCGGTCTCGACGACGCAGATCGAGCCTTCGCCGATCCACCCCTCGGCGAACAGGGCGCCAAGGGCGGGGGCGGCAAGGCCGGAGTTGTAAGGCGGGTCGAGGAACACATAAGCGCAGGGCGTCTTGGCCGCCAGAGGCGGCGGCGGCGGATGAAGCGCATCCAGTCTCAGCAAGGTTGAACGATGCTGTTCTCCCAAAGCCGCCACGTTTTCCCGGCAGCAGGCCAGCGCGTTCTCGTTATTGTCGATAAAGACGACGCTTGCCGCTCCTCTGGACAGGGCTTCCAGACCCAGCGATCCGGCGCCGGCGAAGACATCGGCGACGGAAGACGCGGCGGGCGGCGGGCCGTCAATGCCGTGCTCAATGATATTAAAGACGGCCTCGCGGGTGCGGGCGGCGGTAGGGCGCAGGCTCTGCCCGTGCAGGGATTTAAAAACACGGCCCCGATGTTTTCCGCCGATAATTTTCATGCCGGGAATCTCGCTAAGACGCTGTTTTTCCCAATTGTTCGCGCATGGCCTTGCCGGTGATTTCGTTGACTTCGCCGCGATTGAGGTTGCCCAGTTGGAAGGGGCCATAGGCGATGCGGATCAGGCGGCTGACCTGAAGGTTCATGTTTTCCAGCACCTTGCGCACCTCGCGGTTTTTGCCTTCGTTGAGAGACATGGTCAGCCAGGCGTTATCCTTGCGGCGGGAATCGAGTTTGGCGCGGATGGGACCGTAGGCGACGCCGTCGATGGCGACGCCGTCGGCAAGGCTCGCCAACGCCGCCTCGTCAAATTGGCCGTAGACGCGCACCCGATAGCGCCGGGTCCAGCCGGTGGACGGAAGCTCCAGTCTGCGCGCCAGCCCGCCGTCGTTGGTAAGCAGCAACAGGCCCTCCGAGTTAAAATCCAGCCGTCCCACCGAGATCACCCTTCCCAATTCCTTGGGGATGCGCTCAAAGACGGTAGGCCGTCCCTGGGGGTCGCCGTGGCTGGTAAGCAGACCGGGAGGCTTGTGGTAGCGCCACAGCCGCGCCGTCGTAGCCTGGGGCAAGGATTTGCCGTCAACGATGACATGGTTGGACGAGGTGACGGCAACGGCGGGAGTATCCAGCTTCTTTCCGTCCACCGTCACCCTTCCTTCGGCGATCCAGCGCTCCGCTTCGCGGCGCGAGCACAGGCCGGCGCGGGCCATCACCTTGGCGATGCGTTCCGGTTTGTCGGCGGGGGCTTCCGGTTTTTTGGTCATGAATACTCGCGGGCGGCTTCGACGAAAGCGGCGAAGATGCGCACGTCGCCGTCGCTGATGGCGAACTCGGGATGCCACTGGACGCCCAGGCAGAAGCGCATGGATGGAACTTCGATGCCCTCAATGATCCCGTCGGAAGCGCGGGCGTTGACCTTTATGCCCTCCGGCTCGTCAGCGGCCGCCTGATGGTGAGCGCTGTTTACCGGCAAGGTAGAGACGCCGACGATGTCGTGAAGCAGACTGCTCTCAACTACGGCGACGTCATGGCCGGGCTGGTCGCGGGGGTTGGGCTGTTCGTGGGCGAGGGCGTTTTGCACCTGGTCGGGGATATGCTGGATCAGCGCGCCGCCGAGAACCACATGCAGAAGCTGTTGTCCGCCGCAGATGGCGAGGATCGGCATGTCGCGGCTCAACGCGGCGCGAACGACGGCCAGCTCGAATTCGGTGCGCCGGTCCTTGGTGGTGACGGTGGCGTGGCGGTCGGCGGCGCCGAACAGGGCCGGGTCCACATCGAAATGGCCGCCGGTGATGATCAGGCCGTCGATGTGATTGAGGATATTATCCGTCAGTTCCGGCTCGTGGGGCAGGGCCAGCGGCAGGCCGCCGCCGCGAACCACCGCGTCGCAATAGTTCCGGCGCAGCGCGTACCAGGGAAACCTGGAATATCCTCCCGGCTCTTCCGAATCCAGGGTGATGCCGATAATCGGTGTTTTCATAAGCGGCACTCTACTTGACGCGGGCGTGAAGAGGGAAGCATGGTGATGTCATGTCTGAAAACGGATTCATGAAATTGGCCCTGGAACAGGCCGAAAAAGCGGCGGCCCTGGGCGAAACGCCGGTGGGCGCGGTGGTGGTTGACGCCGTTGCCGGCGAGGTGCTGGCGGTAGGCGGCAACCGCGTCATTGAGTTCGATGATCCCACCGCCCACGCCGAAATGATCGCCATCCGCCGCGCCGCCTCCCTGCAAGGGTCTTCCCGGTTGGCGGGATGCGACCTTTACGTCACCCTTGAGCCTTGCGCCATGTGCGCCGGCGCCATTTCGCTGGCCCGCATCCGCCGCCTTTATTTCGGCGCTTACGACGCCAAGAGCGGCGGCGTCGAACACGGAGCCTGCGTTTTCCGGCATCCCACCTGCCACCATAAACCGGAAATCTATGGCGGCGTCGGCGAATCGGCGGCGGCCGATCTGCTGAAAGCGTTCTTCAGGGAGAGACGGTGAGCATTACCCCTTGATCGCCCGTCCGCCGATGTCGCGGCGGCAGAATCCTTGCGGCCAGTCGATCAGGTCAACCGCCTCATACGCCCGCTTTTGGGCGGCGGCTACGGTCGAGCCGAGGGCGGTAATGCCCAACACCCGCCCGCCGTCGGCGCAGATGCCGGATTTGTCGGTGCCGGTTCCGGCGTGGAAGATGACGACATCATCCAGGGCGCCCGCTTCCTCCAGGCTGCGGATTTGCGATCCCTTCTCATAATATCCGGGATAGCCCTTCGTCGCCATGACCACGGTCAGCGCCGCTCCGTCGCGCCATTTCAGCTTGATTTTATCCAGCCTGCCTTCGACGCAGGCCAGAAGCGCTTCCAGCAGGTCCGACTTGAGTTGCAGGATCATCGGCTGGGTTTCGGGATCGCCGAAGCGGGCGTTGAATTCCAGCACCTTGGGGCCGCTATCGGTGATCATCAGCCCGGCATAAAGCAAACCCTTGAAGGGAATGCCCTCGGCGGCCATGCCTTTTACTGCCGGGTTGATGATGGTTTTCATAATGGTTTCGGCCATCTTTTTTGTGACTGCGGGCGCCGGGACATAGGCTCCCATGCCGCCGGTATTGGGGCCTTCGTCGCCGTCGTAGGCGGCTTTATGGTCCTGGGCCGAAAGCAGGGGCAGCGCCCGCTTGCCGTCGACGAGGGCGAAGAAGCTGGCTTCCTCGCCGGTCAGGAATTCCTCGATTACCACTTTATCGCCGGCGTTGCCGAAAGCGCGTTCGATCATGATGTGGTCGATGGCGGCGTAGGCCTCGTTCTTGTTGCGGCACAGGATGACGCCCTTGCCGGCGGCCAGGCCGTCGGCCTTGACGACGATGGGAGCGCCTTTGCGCAGGATATATTCCTTGGCGGCGTCAGGCTCGTCGAAGCTGTCATAATATCCGGTGGGGATATTATATTTGGCGCAGATATCCTTCATGAAGCTCTTGGAACCCTCGATTTGGGCCGCCTTGGCGCCGGGGCCGAAAGCCTTGATGCCGGAGCTTGCCAACTGATCGACCAGTCCGTTGACCAGAGGCCCTTCGGGGCCGACGACGACGAAGTCGATATCGTTCTCGATGGCAAAGCAGACCAGATCATCCACATTCTCGGAATTGATGTTTACGCATTCGGCGACGGCGGCGATGCCCGCATTGCCGGGAGCGCAGAACAGCTTGGCGCATTTTGGAGACTTGGCGATTGCCCAGCACAAGGCATGCTCACGTCCGCCCGACCCTACCACCAACACCTTCATTGAATGCGTCTCCACGATTATTCGTCCGGTTTGTTTTTTGTCTTGTATCGTACATACTAGCGAGGATGGCAACGATTGAAAACAAATCCTCCGGCGATACTGATCACAATCTGCCGGTTCTGAGCGTCTGTGAACTGTCCCATGCGCTTAAACACGCGGTGGAGACTTCGTTTTCCCGCGTTCGGGTGCGGGGCGAGATTTCCGGCTTCAAGCGCGCCGCCTCGGGCCATCTTTACCTGAGGATCAAGGACGAAGAGGCGGTGCTGGACGCCATCTGCTGGCGCGGCGTCGCCGAAAAGCTGGGCATGGACCCGCAAGACGGCATGGAAGTGACGGTTACCGGGCGCATCACCACTTATGCCGCCCGTTCCAGTTACCAGATTATCATCGAATCCATGGACCTGGCGGGTGAAGGGGCGCTGCTCAAGCTGTTTGAGGACCGCAAGAAGAAACTTGCCGCCGAGGGTCTGTTCGACGCCGAACACAAAAAGCCGATCCCCTTCCTGCCCGAGGTTATCGGCGTCGTTACCTCGCCTACCGGCGCGGTGATCCGCGACATCCTGCATCGTCTGGGCGAGCGCTTTGAACGGAGAGTGCTGATCTGGCCGGTGCTGGTTCAGGGCAAGGAGGCCGCCGCTCAAATCGCCGCCGCCGTTGACGGCTTTAACCGTCTTGAACCCGGCGGCGTCGCGCCTCGTCCCGACCTGCTGATCGTCGCTCGCGGCGGCGGAAGCCTGGAAGACCTGTGGCCCTTTAACGAGGAAGTGGTGGTCCGCGCCGTCTTTGCCGGCCGTATTCCGTTGATCTCGGCGGTGGGTCATGAGACCGATGTCACCCTTATTGATTTTGTCTCCGACCTGAGAGCGCCGACGCCGACCGCCGCCGCCGAGATGGCTGTGCCGGTGCGGCTGCAATTGCTGGCCGGGGTGATGGACAACGGCGTCCGCATGGTCGGCGCCGTGACGCGCCTGCTGGAGGCCCGCCGCTCCCGGCTGGAGGGGCTGGCGCGGGGCCTTCCTAACCTGGGGCGCATGGCCGATGAAGCCGCCCAACGGCTGGATGACTGGACCGAGCGGCTGGGGAACAGCCTGAAGATCGGCGTCGAGCGGCGAATCGCCCTGTTGAGGGAACTCGCCGCCAGGGTAGTCGATCCCCGTCGCGCCGTCGCCCACGCCGGAAGTCTGCTGGAAGGGCAGGCGCGGGCGTTGGATATGGCGGCCAAGGGACTTTTGCGCGAGCGGAGCGACCGTTTCGCCCGGGCGGCGGCGTTGCTGGAAAGCTGTTCTCATCAGCGGGTGCTGGAACGGGGCTTCGCCCTGGTTTATGACGGCAAGGGCCGGCACGTCGGGTCTGCCGCCGGAGTTAACCCCGGCGCCGACATTTCCATCCGTTTCCATGACGGCGAAAGAGAAGCAATCATCGGCGGTCGGTCAAAAACCAGCCCCAAACCTAAACCTGTCAAAAAAGCGGCCCCGGACAACGGCGGGCAGGGGACTTTATTGTGAAGGCGGCTCTCTTGTTATGCCGGCGGCCGTGAAGAATGACTCTGAAAAATCCTCCCCCTTGCTTCAAGGGGGAGGTCAGGAGGGGGTCGAAGAGGGAATTATCAGCCTGTGTGTTTTGACACAGAGAACACAGAGGACACAGAGAAGATTAAGCGAAGTTTTCCTCCTGCTTTTTCTTTTTTCTTTCTATCCTCCTCTGTGTCTCTGAGCCTCTGTGGTTAAAAAAACAGTGCTTATTCCAGTCAACGCGCCGGGAGTTAGGGGATATCGGCGGCAACCTCCCCTGGCCCCTCCTTGGTAAGGAGGGGAAAGTGCGGGAGCTGCCACAGGTCAATGATTAGGGCCGTCGGCATTTACATCTCCTCGACCCCGGCGATTCCGGAGATGGAGCGAATAGCGACCAGGACTTCCGGAGAGATGGCGTATCCGCCGGGCAACCTGATTTCCACTTCCCGGCTGCCGTCGCCATTAGAAGAATCCAGCCTTGACACCAGCACCACTTGCCCCTTGCCTTTTTTACAACAGGACAGGGCGTCGCAAAGCCGGTCAAGGGGATCAGCGGCGTTAACGAACACCTTGACGCCGGAGGCGGCGCGCGCCGCCACGCTATTCAAATCCTCGAAGGAAATGGCGGTAAAGCGCGCCGTTTCCTCCTCGAAATGGGCGTTGGCCTTGATGAGCAGGCATCTTCCTTCCTCCAGCAGATGGCGGCTGGAGGTAAGGATGTCGGAAAATACGGTGATCTCGAAATCCCCCGAGGCGTCGGAGAAGCGAACAAAGGCATAGCGATTGCCCTTGGCCGAAGTGCGCTCCTTGCTTGAAATTACGGCTCCCGCCATGCTGACAAGGCCGGGATGGCCGTTTTCTACTATTTCGGCATGGGTAAGGGCCTTGATGCGTTTCAGGCTCTTGGCGTAGGCGTCCAGGGGGTGGCCGGAAAGATAGAAACCGATGGCTTCCGCTTCCTCCTTCAGGCGCTCCATCTCATTCCATTCAACGGTTGCGGGCAGGGAAACGCCGGCGACCGGGGCGGCGTCTCCACCGAACAGGCTGATCTGGTTGCTGGTGCGATCATGGGCGGCGGCGCCGGCGTGGCGCAACAAGGTTTCCACGCCCTCGAAGACCTGTCTCCGGTTGGCGTTCAGGGCGTCAAAGGCTCCGGCCCTCGCCAGATTCTCGAACTGGCGCTTGTTGACAGCGCGCGGGTCCAGGCGGTTGACGAAATCATCCATATCCTTGAAGGGGCCGTTTTTATCCCGTTCGGCGACCAGTTCCCGCATGGCGGCCTCGCCGACGTTCCTGACGGCGGCCAGGGCGTAACGGATAGAACCGCCGGCGGCGTTGCGCTCGACGGTAAACAGCGGACCCGAGGCGTTGATATCGGGCGGCAGCAACGGCACGTTCAGGTCTCTCAATTCCTGGCGGAAACCGGCCAGCTTGTCGGTGTTGCTGATATCCAGCGTCATTGAGGCGGCCATGAACTCGACCGGATAGTTGGCCTTCAGCCAGGCGGTCTGATAGGCGACCAGGGCGTAGGCGGCGGCGTGGGACTTGTTGAATCCGTAGCCGGCGAACTTGTCCACATAATCGAAGATGTCGGAGGCCTTGCCTGCCGGCGCCCCACGCGACACGGCGCCGTCGATGAAGGTTTGGCGTTGTTTGTCCATCTCCTTCTGGTTTTTCTTGCCCATGGCGCGGCGCAGCAGATCGGCGCCGCCCAGCGTGTAGCCGGATAATTCCTGGGCGATCTGCATCACCTGTTCCTGGTAGATAATGATGCCGAAAGTTTCCTTGAGAATTCCCTCCAGCGTCGGATACAGGTAGTCGGGTTTCTCCAGGCCGTGCTTGCGCCTGATATAGCTCGGGATGTTATCCATCGGGCCGGGGCGGTAGAGGGCGACGACGGCGATGATATCCTCGAAAGCGTCGGGCCTGAGCTTTCTTAACACATCGACCATGCCGGAACTTTCCAACTGGAAGACGCCGATGGTGTCGCCGCGCCCCAGCATGTCGAAGGTGGCGCGGTCATCCAGCGGCAGGGCGGAGATGTCTATGGTCTTGCCGCCGTCGGCGATCAGAGCGACGGCTCTGGCGATTACCGTCAGGGTTTTGAGGCCGAGAAAGTCGAACTTTACCAGCCCCGCCGACTCGACGTATTTCATGTTGAAGCCGGAAACCGGCATGTCGGAGTGCGGATCGCGGTACAGCGGAATCAACTCGCAGAGCGGCCTGTCGCCGATGACGACGCCGGCGGCGTGAGTGGAAGCGTGACGATACAGGCCTTCCAGCCTGCGGGCGATGGCGACCAGACGGGAGACGGCGGCGTCGCCGTCGATCATTTGACGCAATCGGGGTTCGCTCTCGATGGCCTTTTCCAGGGTGACCGGGTCGGCCGGGTTGTTGGGGATCATCTTGCAGATAAGATCGACCTGGGGATAAGGCATTTCCAGCACCCGGCCGACATCGCGCAGAACGGCGCGGGCCTGCAATTTTCCGAAGGTAATGATCTGGGCGACGTGGTCGCGCCCGTATTTCTCCTGCACATAGCGGATAACCTCGTCGCGGCGGTCCTGGCAGAAGTCGATGTCGAAATCGGCCATCGACACGCGCTCGGGGTTGAGGAACCTCTCGAACAACAGGCCGAAACGCAGGGGGTCGAGGTCGGTGATGGTCAGCGCCCAGGCGACTACCGAACCGGCGCCCGAGCCGCGTCCCGGCCCTACCGGTATGCCGTGTTCCTTGGCCCAGCGGATGAAGTCGGCGACGATCAGGAAATAGCCGGAGAATTTCATTTTGACGATGATGCCGAGTTCGTACTCCAGACGCTCCCGATAGGGACGGGCGGCGTGTTCTTTTTCGTCGTCGGTCATCGTCGGCTTTAAAACCTGATCCCGCAGACGCTTTTCCAGCCCTTTTTCGGATTGGGCGCGCATTTCATCCTCCTCGGTGCGCCCTTCGCCGCAATCATAGGGAGGCAGAATGGGAGCGACCGGCTCGACCATGAAAGAGCAACGCCTGGCGATCACAACGGTGTTGTCTACGGCCTCCGGCAAGTCCCGGAACAAGGCGCGCATTTCCCTGGCGCTCTTGAAATAATGTTCGGGCGTCAGGCGCCGCCGGTCATCCTGGGATAAATAGGCGCCGGCGGCGATGCAGATAAGGGCGTCATGGGCCTCGTACATGTCGGGGACGGTAAAAAAGACCTCGTTGGTGGCGACCAGCGGAAGGTCCAGCTTGTAAGCAAGGTCGATCAGCGCCGGCTCGCACAATTTCTCAACGTCCATGCCGTGGCGGGTGAGTTCCACATAAAGCCGTCCCGGAAAAGCGGCGGCCAGACGGGCGAGCAATTCTTCCGCCGCCTCGCCCTGTCCCTCGGCCAATAAATGCCCGACCGGACCTTTAGCGCCGCCGGCAAGGGCGATAAGCCCCCGGCTGTGGGAGGCCAGCGTCTTCATGTCAACCCTGGGGTCGGCAACGTCTTTTGCGCCGAGATAGGCCGCGCCCAACAGCTTCAGCAGATTGTGGTAGCCCTCCATGTTCTGGACCAGCAAAACCAGGGGATCGGACTCGATAAATCCGACGCGCCCGCCGTCACGGTCGCGGGCTATGCTCAACCGGCAGCCGATGATCGGCTGCACGCCGGCCTTGGCGCAGGCCGGAGAAAACTCCAGGGCGCCGAACAGGTTGTTGGTGTCGGTCATCGCCACGGCGGGCATAGCGTATTCGCCGCATAGGGAGACCAGATCGTCAATCCGCACCGCTCCCTCGGAAAGGGAATAGGCGGTGTGAACCCGAAGGTGAACGAAATCAGCGTGAGCCATGACCGCGACAATGGCACATGCCGACGATGGTGTCAGCCGGGGTTTATCCACAGGAATACAGATTTGCTTCGCTGCCTAACTGTTCAGGCGAATGGGACCGGCTCTCTAATGCGTGTCGCCACATTACGAGCAATTTTTTGTTGTCTCGTCCTATATAATACCAGCGGCTTTAAAGAGTGACTCATCGTCAGTGGGTAGAGAAAAATTCCTCCCCCTTGCTTCAAGGGGGAGGTCAGGAGGGGGTAAGAGTAACCTCCCCTGGCCCCTCCTTGGTAAGGAGGGGAAGTTGCCGGTCACTCCTCCACCAGCAGTCCGTCCCTCAGGCTGACGATGCGGTCCATGCGGGCCGCCAGGTCGGGGTTGTGGGTGGCGATGACGGCGGCTAGGCCGGCGCCGCGCACCAGCTTTATCAGCACCTCGAAGACATCTCCGGCGGTTTCCGGGTCCAGGTTGCCGGTGGGTTCGTCGGCCAGCAGCAGCCTGGGCGTGTTGGCCAGGGCGCGTCCGATGGCGACCCGTTGCTGTTCGCCGCCGGAAAGCCTTGCCGGGCGGTGGGTGGCGCGTTTGGCGAGGCCCAGCCATTCCAGCATCTCCGCCGCCCTCATCGTCGCCTCGGAGCGGCTGATGCCGGCGATGATCTGGGGGATCATGATATTTTCCAGCGCCGTGAATTCCGGCAGCAGATGATGGTATTGGTAAACGAAACCGATGTTGTGGCGGCGCAGGCGGGTCCGGGCGTCGTCGTTTAACGACGAGGCGGTCTCGCCGCATATCGTCACCTCTCCGCAATCGGCCTTCTCAAGCAAGCCGGCGACATGCAGCAGAGTCGACTTGCCGGAGCCGGACGGGCCGACCAGGGCGAGGGTCTGGCCTTCGCGGATTTCCAGATCGACGCCGCGCAGAACTTCCAGCACCGTCTTTCCCTGCTCGAATACGCGCTTGACGCCGTCAAGTCTGAGCACAGGCTTACTCATAGCGCAACGCTTCCGCCGGGTCGCTGCGCGCCGCCCGCCACGACGGGTACAAGGTGGCCAGGAATGACAGCCCCAGCCCCATCAGCACCACCACCGTCACTTCCGCCGGATCGACGACGGCGGGCAGCTTGGACAGGAAATATATCTCGGCGGCGAACAGTTCGGCTCCGGTAAATCCTTGTATCCACTGGCGAATGGTCTCGATGTTTTCGGCGAAGGACAGGCCGAGGATGAGGCCGGTCAGGGTGCCGATAACGCCGACGCCGGCGCCGCTGAGGAAGAAAATACGCATGATCATGCCCCGCGTCGCTCCCATCGTGCGCAGGATGGCGATGTCCTTGCCCTTGTCCTTGACCAGCATGATCATCGACGAGATGATGTTGAAGGCGGCGACCACGATAATCAGGGTGAGGATCAGGAACATGACGTTGCGCTCCACCTGGATGGCGTTGAAAAAGCCGGAATTCGCCTGTTGCCAGTCGTGAATGCGCCCGTGGCCGCCGAGGGCGGCGAGAATATTGCGGCCGACCTCGACGGAGCGATCCGGGTTCACGACAAAGACCTCCAGATTGCTCACCGTCTTTTGCATGTTGAAGTACGTTTGCGCCGCCGCCAGCGGCATAAAGACGAAGGTGGAATCGTATTCATACATGCCGACGTTGAAGGTGGCGGCGATATTGTACGCCCGCATACGCGGCGCCGTGCCGAAAACGGTGACGTTGCCCTTGGGCGAAATCAGGGTGATCCTGTCGCCGACGCGAAGCCCCAGCCGGTCGGCCAGACGCGCCCCGATCACCACATTGTCTTCCCTGAAGCCTTCCAGCGATCCTGACTCGATGTTGGAGGCGATGATTTCGCGCCCGGCCAGTCCTTCGGGGCTGAGTCCGCGCACCAGGGCGCCTCTGGCCTCGCCCCTGGCCGAGGCCATCACCTGTCCCTCGACCATGGGGGTGACGCTGATGACGCCGGCGACGCCCTGCACCTTTTCCGCCATGGGGCCGTAATCCGTGATCTCGTTGACGCTGCCGTAGACGCTGAGGTGTCCGTTCAGGCCGAGGATGCGGCCCAGCAATTCCTGGCGAAAGCCGTTCATCACCGACATGACGATAATCAGCGTCGCCACCCCCAGCGCGATGCCGAGCAGGGAAAACCAGGCGATGACGGAGATGAATCCTTCCTGGCGGCGCGCCCTCAGGTAGCGCATGGCCATCATCCATTCAAAGGCGGAAAACATGCGGTCAGGCCGTCAGCTTGTTGAGGGCGGCTTCGGGAGAAAGTTCCGCCTTTTCGCCGGTCTTGCGGTTCTTAAGCTCGACGACGCCGTTCTTGACGCCGCGCGGCCCCACCGTTAATTGCCAGGGCAGGCCGATCAGGTCCATATCGGCGAATTTTGCTCCGGCCCGTTCGTCGCGGTCGTCATACAGGACGTCAATGCGGTTTCCTTTCAAGGCCTGGAAGAGTCGGTCGCTTTCCTCGTCGCACGTCGGATCGCCCGCTTTCAGGTTGATCAGTCCCACCTTGAAGGGGGCGACGCTTTCCGGCCAGATGATGCCGTTGTCGTCATGGAAGGCCTCGATGACGGCGCCGACGAGACGCGAAACGCCGATGCCGTATGACCCCATTTCCAGGGTGATTTCCTTGCCGTTCGGCCCGGTGACGCGGGCGCCCATGGCTTCGGAATACTTGGTTCCGAAATAAAAGATATGGCCGACCTCGATGCCGCGCGCGATGACCAGATCGTCGCCCATGGCTTTTTCGACTTGCGGGTTGCGTTCCTCGTCGGTGGCGGCGTACTCGGCGGTGAAGGCGTTAACGGTAATCTGAAGATCGCTTTTCGGATCAACGTCATCAAGCCAAGTATTGTTTAGAAAATCCTTGTGGCAGGCCACTTCGCTTTCGCCGGTCTCGGCGAGGATGACGAACTCATGGCTCATGTCGCCGCCGATGGGGCCGCTTTTCGCCTTCATCGGGATGGCTTTCAGCCCCATCCGGTCGAAGGTGCGCAGATAGGCGATAAACATCTTGTTGTAGGAGCGTTTGGCGCCTTCGTAGTCAAGGTCGAAGGAATAGGCGTCCTTCATCAGGAATTCGCGTCCGCGCATGACGCCGAAGCGTGGTCTGATCTCGTCGCGGAACTTCCATTGGATGTGATATAAAATCCTGGGCATGTCCTTGTAGCTGCGCAACGAGCCGCTGACGATCTCGGTAATCTGTTCCTCGTTGGTCGGCCCGTAGAGCATCTCGCGGTCGTGGCGGTCCCTGATTCTCAGCATTTCCGGGCCGTAAGCGTCATAACGACCGCTTTTCCGCCACAGGTCGGCGGGCTGGATGGTCGGCATCAGCATTTCCCGGGCGCCGGCGGCGTCCTGTTCTTCACGGACGATGCGCTCGATGTTTCTGAGTACGCGCAACCCCAGGGGCAGCCACGAATAGATGCCGGCGCCGGACTGGCGGATCATGCCGGCGCGCAGCATCAGCCGGTGGGAAACGATCTGCGCCTCCGAGGGCGTCTCCTTGAGGGTGGGCAGAAAATATTGTGACAAGCGCATGGCGAAGCCTTCCGATCAGGAAGGGAGAACTTAGGCAAGGCGCGAGGCGTTGTCCATGGCGGGGATTTCAGGCCTCAGCGCCCTTTTTGTAATGACTGCCGGCACGCGGCGGTCAGTTCCGCCTTGTCGGCGTCAATCAGGGGCTGGTCATTAAAGGTCAGTCTGCCGCTTGAGGCGTCGTACCTGACGGCGCCGACGGGAGTATCCGTGGCGCCGCCGTAGGCGCTGAAATCCCTGGTAATGTTGAATTCAAATATCTTGGAAACGGCGACCGGCGGACGATCTTCCATATCCGCCCCCTTAACCTTCTTGCCTCTGACATCGACGCCCGGTTCGAAGGCGACGTCGGCGGCCGGCTCATGTTTGAGCAGGCGCCGGCAATCATCGGATGACATCGAAACCTGCTGTCCGGCCTGCGCCGACAACACCGGCGCGGCGAGGGAAACGATTATCAGAACGATTCTTTTCATACTGTAACCTTGGCCCTATGTCATAATAAACTCATGAACCAAAGAATCATTATAACAGTTTTTTGCGCCGCCATGATGATTCCCGGCGCATCCGCGTATGCCCAATCGGAAAACAGGCCGGTAAAGATTTTTAACGGCGCTTCCGGCACGATTGAAACCCCCGGAGGCGCGTCCGACGTTGCCGCTTCGGCAACGACCGCCGATGGAGGCGGGGCGGAGTGCGGCGCTGCCGCCGCCGTCAGCAATATCAATTATAATGCCGAGAAAATCGTTTATGATATGAGCGCCACCGCCTTTGAGCCGCAGAGCAAGGTTTTCAGCGATTTTGATATGACCAGGACCATCAAATACGCGGTCGCCGAGGGCAAATGCGCGGGCGCGGTCTCGATCAATTTTGAACTTTCCCCCGTCATTCATCTGCCCGCCAATCTGGCGGTCGACGGCAACAAATGCAAACGTCTGGTCCATGTCGAGCGGGAACGCGCCTTCGGTCAAATCACCCTCGCCGCTTACCGGCAACTGGGCAAAGACATCGAACAACTGGTCGCCGGCGCTTTGAAGACCGGCAGCCCCGCCGCTGCAGAGATGGAAGCGGCAAGCGGCGGCTTGCTGAAGGCCTTCGACGCCGCCCAGCAAACCAGACGCCGGGAACACCTGGCTTCCCGGAACTCCGCCTTGACCTATAAGGACTGCGCCTCGACGGGCGTCGGCAATGAGCGGAATCTTGAAGCAGACGCCGCTACGCCCTAACCGGTCTGATTATCCATGGCATAGCCGGCGCCCCGCACGGTGCGGATCAGGTCGGGTTTGCCGCCGGCGTTGAGGGCCTTGCGAAGGCGACGGATATGAACGTCCACCGTGCGGTCTTCGACGTTGATGTCGCGCCCCCAAACGCGGTCGAGCAGCTTGTCGCGGGAATAGACTTTTCCCGGTTTTTTCATTAACGCCTTGAGCAGCTTGAACTCGATCGGCCCAAGATGTACGGCGTTTCCATCCCGCGTGACCTTGTGGTTTTCAATATCGATAGCCACCCCGGCGTACGCAAGCGTCTCCGGCGGATCATCAAGGCTGCGGCGGCGCAACAGGGCGCGGACGCGGGCGATCATTTCCCGGGGCGAGTAGGGCTTGACCACATAATCGTCGGCGCCGGCGTCCAGGCCCAGAACCTTGTCGCTCTCCTCGCCGCGAGCGGTGAGCATGATTATCGGAATGCGTTTGGTTTCCGGGCGGGCGCGAAGGATTTTACATAACTCAACGCCGGAGTGCTCGGGCAGCATCCAGTCGACGATGATCATATCCGGATTCTTTTTCTCGATGGCGCCGAGCGCTTTTTCGCCGCTGACGGCGACGGCGACATCAAACCCGGCCTTGTCCAGATTATAGCGAAGCGCCTCGGCCTGGGGGGCTTCATCTTCAACAATAAGGATCAGGGGAAGCAGGGGAAGCATGGGTGGTTATCTCTCTCCGGGATCATTCCGCCGCCGACAGGCGGCGCGGCAGATAAACGGTAAAGGTGGTGGTTTTGCCCGGCGTGCTGGCGATGGTCAGGCGTCCCCGGTGATGGTTGAGGATATGCTTGACGATAGCCAGGCCGAGGCCGGTTCCTCCCATATTGCGGGAGCGCCCCTTGTCCACCCGGTAAAAGCGTTCGGTAAGGCGGTCAATATGTTCCGGACTGATCCCCTCGCCCTGGTTTTCGATAAAAACCGCCACTCCCTTTTCATCGCTGCCGGGAATTTTATCAACCTTCTTTATGGCGACCAGGATCGGTTTTCCCTTAAGTCCGTAGTTGACGGCGTTGTCGATCAGGTTGCGGAAAACCTGCATTAATTCATCTTCGTTTCCGTTGATCTTCGGCAGTCCCGGCGGGCAGGAGATAGTGATGGTTATGCCGCGTTTCTTGGCCCTCAGCGAAAGGACGGCGCTTACCTGTTTGAGAACCTGATGTAAATCGACGCTGCCCTCGGGCCGGATATGCTCATAACTCTCCACCTTTGACAGGGTCAGCAGGTCGTTGATCAGATGAGTCATGCGCCTCGCCTCGCCCTCCATGAGGCCGAGGAAGCGCTCTCTGGCCTCCGCGTCATCCTTTGCCGGGCCGCGCAGGGTCTCAATGAAACTGACCAGGGAAGAAAGCGGCGAGCGCAACTCGTGGCTGACGTTGGAGATGAAGTCGGCGCGCATCTTGTCGGCCTTGCCGGCGGCGGTAACGTCGTGCAGAACCAGCATCGCCCATGACGCCTTGCCGGGGGCGCGCGGCGAAAGCTCCCAGACGCTTTTCTCATAGGTTCTGGCGACGGGCAACGGAATATGCACCGTATCCCGCTTGGCGGGTTTGCCGGCAAGAACGGCGTCAACGGATTCGATGACATGGGGGGCGTCAAGCAATTCAGCCAGATTGCCGCCCAGCGTCTTTGCGCCCAACAATCGGCGCGCCGCCGAATTAGCGTCTATTATCCGTCGCTTTTCATCAAGCAGAAC
>MIAA01000016.1:0-33537 GCA_001830425.1 Rhodospirillales bacterium RIFCSPLOWO2_02_FULL_58_16 | reverse complement strand
CTTGCGTGATTTAACCTTGGTCATGACGGGGTCATAGTTTCGTATATTTATAACGGAGTCCAGTCAGCGCTTGCGTCATTGCAGGCGAAAGTTGATCAGCCGCTCGGGAGGCAGGGCTTTTCATGCCGACACCCGTGTCGCTGACGCTACGCTGTTGAGAATGGCTCCAATGCTGACTTCACCTTCTTGGCGTTCGAGTTTCTCGACGTTACCTTCGGATAGATACAGCAAATCTTCGATCAGGCTCAGAAGGTGGATGGCAGCGTTATGAATGTGGGTCCCATATTCCATTGTATGGTCGTAGTCGTTATCCAAGACGTATCCGTGCTTGATCATTTCCGAGAACCCGATGATCGCGTTAAGGGGGGTCCTTAGCTCATGATTCATGTTGGCAAGGAATGTTGCTTTTTGCCATTCATTCAACCGGGCGTCGGCTTCGGCTTGAATGTTCACAGAAGGCACAATGTTATCGACCGGTGGCGCGTCACTCGGAACAGCGGTGGCTTCCTGGATGGAAACGGTAGCGGCGTAGACCAGCGGCAGAATAAGAACGGAAGTGGCAATGATGTCTATGATGCCTAGCATGATGTTATCTCTTTACTTTAGCTCATTAAGGATGATTCCGGTTATCCTTATACCCTCTTTCCGTTACGCTTTTTCGTCACTAATGCGACAGATTTATGATAAGATCGCTTTTCATTAAGCAGCATCATCGGAGCGGCCAAGCCGTCCATGATGTTGGCCTCAAAGGCCAGACGCCCTGCCTTCTTGCGTGATTTAACCTTGGTCATGACGGGGTCATAGTTTCGTATATTTATAACGGAGTCCAGTCAGCGCTTGCGTTGGGCTTAGAGTATTCACAGCCTCAACATCCTGAGACATTGTGCCGCTCGGGCTGTAATCGCTTCGGCAAGTCTGTCGATGATCGGGTGCGTTATGCCTTCCCCTCTGATCAGGCCGTGAACAAGGGCAACGCGCTCCGGTATGTTGGAAGCAAATTCTACAAGCCTCGCCATAGTTTGGTCCGGGTCAAGGCGCGTCCCGGTTGCGAGTTTTCGCCACTGACGAGGCCCGATATCCCTGATGCGGTATTTATCGCCAATCTTCATCGCCAGCTTGATTTGTTGAGGATCAAGGTAGGGAAGGGCGCCGGCGACATCATAGAGGGGAGCCAGACGCACACGTCCGCCGCCGCCATGAAGAAGTGAGTAGTTCTTGGCATGGGCGTCGGTTCCGGCGATGAACCAGTTGAAGGCGAGCGCGTCGACAAATGCGCCAATATCTTCTATCGGGCGACTTGAATGGGTTCTGAGAAGTGCGACGATATCTTCAGGGGAAGGTCCACCATCATTCTGGTACTTGGCGATCGGCTGAAGCCCAAGGGCTTGGCAAATATCTTCCTGATGGAGCCGCAGGATCGGTTGAGTCTTTGCCAACTCACCCAGCGCATGTGCCCGTGCGGCTGCGTCAGCGGCAGCTTTCGCGGCGTCGGGAGCATCTTCTGTTTTCATAGGAGCTGTTGCTGCCGCGTGAGATGCTGATTCCATCGCTGCCGCCGCCGCCATACCCGACGTGCGGATACGATCAAAGCGTTCAATAACAATGGCAGTTTCGCCGTCGAAACGCATTATCTCGGAGCTTGCGGCGGGCAAGCCAAGTTCACGGGCCAGCATGAGGCAAAAATGCTCGTTCTCGGCATGGCCGTCGAATTCGCCCGTGGGCGGTTTGAATATATGAGTCGTGGGCATCCGGCCTGAGGGCACACCCCAACGTCCTCCATCATAGATAAGCGCCGTCTTGGGTTGAGCGCCGGCGAGGCTAAACTGGCCGGTATCGTGCGGCATTCGCCACGCAGACTGATCAGCCCGAAGGGATCGAAGACGCTCGGCCACATCCGCTTCGTCCAACCAGTCGATTTCCGGAACTCTTGAAGTAAGGATTGCATCAAGCCGTTCCGGCCGGACAAATTGGACGGCGCCGGGACAGTCCTCACCTATATAGGACACCAGCGAGAAAGCGTTGCGCGCCGAGACCTGAAAACGATGCGCCCATCGGCCAAGTACGAGTTCATTGTCCGGCAAAAGCCCCCAGAGGAAGGCTTCGATTTTCTCATGACTGTGTTCGCCAACCGCAAGCGGCATCGACAGTGATAGCGGAAAAGCGCCGCGAAATTTCCGCCATTCCTCATTATACGAGAAGGTCAAGCGATTAGATCGAGTCCGTCGGATCTGACCAATTTCCCGTCCGGCAAGGAGCGTAACAAGAATATCCCCGATCATCGCTTTTTGCCACGGGCCTCGTCGACCACGTCATCAATGTTGAAATCCCAACTTCCCGCGCCTCCACCCTCGCCAATACCTTCGGACGCTTCATTCTCAACATTCAGCTTTAGGTCGAGCGCTTCGAGCGTGCGCAGGAGAAGCCCTACTTCCGCGCGTGGCTTTCCCTTCTCGATTTCTACGACCCATTGCCGACTCACGCCGACTTTGTCGGCAAGTTCGCGCTGGTCGATTCCTAACTTCCGGCGTCGCTCACGGATAATCAGTCCCAAATCAAAGGCGGTGCGGGCGCGCATAGGCCCCTCCAATGTCAACGATCAACGACATAATACACAAGTCGCCGAATGACGACAAGACAAAATGACGCCGAATGACGACACAAAGAATATATATGCCAACGGCTACACTCAATCGGCAATTTCTTCAAGGCAAACTAAACTCGATGGGGGGCAACGAAGAACAATCACGGACAAGCAACGCCCCGCGAGGAGGCGGGATTGCTCCCGCCCCCTTGTGGCCTGTTTGATGATTATTCGATCACGCCGCTTTCTTTTTCGCCGCGCTCTCGATCATTTTCTTGTCCTTGGCGGCGATGTCGTGCGGAGCGCCGGCCGTTATCTCGATCTGGCGGGGCTTGAGGGTTTCGGGAACTTCGCGCACCAGATCGACGACTAACAAACCGTCCGCCAAACGGGCGCCGGTTACTTCGACGTAATCGGCGATATTAAAGCGGCGCACGAAGTCGCGACCGGCGATGCCGTGGTGCAAATAGTGAACTTCGCCGGATTCTTCGGCCTTGCCGCCGGCAATGGTCAGGGTGTTCTCGTGGGTTTCGATAGACAGATCGGATTCCTTAAAACCGGCTACCGCCATGGTGATCCGGTAGGAATCCTCGCCGGTAACTTCGATATTGTAAGGCGGATAGGTCATGCCCGTCTGATCGGTATTAAGCGCCGACTCGGCCAAGCGGGCAAGGCGGTCAAAGCCGACGGTCGAACGAAACAGGGGGGAAAAGTCATAGATCGTCATGTTACATCCTCCTAATGAAGCAATGTGGTCAGGCAACGCCCTCCGGTTGCCGCGAAGCCCGTTGAACGGCGCTCCGCACTGTTTATCTAGTCGCAAAAATACGATCTGCAAGGGGGGGAGAAAAAAATTATAATGACTCGCCGGCCGGGCATGAATAAACGGTATAGACCCTTCTATCTACTTGATGTTATTAGATAGTGGGCTTGGGCATTTAATTTTATTGCTGTCGATCGACCGGCATTGAAAATCCGGAAGCGTTCTGTCGGCTTGCCTGACAAGGTTCAAGAGGTTGAGATGCGGTTGCGCGTGTTGTTGATAGGGTCGCTCGCCGTTGCTGTGGCGATGATTGTCCAAGCGTCAAAAGTCGCGGCTGACGGCGCCTCGCCGTATTTCATGCCGGATATGACTCCCACCCCTGTTGAGGATTCTCCCTCGCCCGTTTTTTATTATCAGGCGGCGGACCCGAAGGCCGCCCCCTTAACGCCGTCCGCAGCCAAGTCTCCCGGTCCCTCGCCGTATTCCATGCCGGATATGAATACTCCCCATGTCGTTCCCGCTTCCGCTTCCGCATCTTCCGCTACATACAAGGCCGGGGCCGGCAAAGCTTATGACATGAGCATCTTTTTAAACCAGCGCCATCCGTTCGATACGGGACCGGCGCCGGTTATTCCCGTAGCGGCGCAAAAACCGTCCGCCGTCCGCGCCGCCGAGTCGCAAGCTAAACCCAAGCTCAAGCCCGTTGCGACGGCAGTCGATAACGGCGACGCCAAAGCCGGGGCGGCGAAAGCAGAGGAGAAAGAAGTCGGCGACGGGGACCCGCTGGAGCCGATGAACCGTTTCTTCTTCGGGTTCAATGAATACCTTCAGGATTATCTGATGAATCCGATCGCCACCGCCTATAACTGGCTGCCGGGCGGCGTGCGCGGGTCAGTCGGCAATTTCCTCGAAAACGCCAAAAGCCCCGTTGTCCTGGCCAACGATCTTCTTCAGTTCGAACTTAGGCGGGCCTGGAAAACCACCGAGCGTCTGGCGATTAATTCGACGGCGGGGGTCGGCGGCTTGTTTGACGTCGCCGATTACCTCGGCATTGAAGGGCATAAGGAGGACTTCGGGCAGACCTTGGCCGTCTGGGGCGTCGGCGAATGGTTCTATGTGGTGCTCCCGCTGTTCGGGCCGTCAAATCCGCGTGACGCCGTCGGTAAAATGTTTGTTGATCGCTATTTTGATCCGCTGTCCATGTGGCTGTCGAACACTGATCGCGAGGAGATATCATGGTCGCTGGCCGGCGTCGGCGCCGTTGATGAGTATGCGGGCATCGTCAATGAATTAAAGCAGATCAAGAGCACCTCCATCGACTACTATGCCGCCATTCGCAGTATGTATCGCCAGAAACGCGATTCCGAAATAAGAAACGGCGATAACTCCGACATGCCGACGATTCCCGATCTCTACGACGAGCTGGATGGCCTGGAAACCAATTAGGGCATTATCCGAAACAAATGGATATTAATCTCGCCCGAACTTTTCTGGCCATAATCGAGACCGGCAACTTCAACAGGGCGGCCGAGCAGGTGAATGTCACCCAATCGACGGTAAGCATGCGCATTAAAACGCTGGAGACCGTCTTGGGGCGTCCTCTTTTTACGCGCAGCAAAGCGGGGACATCCTTGACCGCCGCCGGAATTCATTTTCAGAAATACGCCCAAAGCCTGATCAGAATCTGGGAGCAGGCGCGTCATGAGCTGTCTCTTCCCCCGAGTTTTGAGGGAGTGCTTACCATCGGCGTCCAGCACACGCTGTGGGACAATCTGATTCTGAAATGGATTCCCCGGATGCAATCCGCCGCGCCGGATGTCGCCCTCAGGGCGGAGGTCGGCATTTCCAGGGGAATTATGCGGCAACTGGCCGACGGATTTCTCGATCTTGCCGTCATGTATATGCCTCAGAGCAGGCCGGGACTCGTGATCGAGGAGCTGATGTCGGAGAAACTGGCCCTGATCTCATCTGATCCTAAAACCAGCGGGCCGGGAGAACCGGGGTATATTTATGTGGATTGGGGGCCTGAATTTCTTCAGAACATCATAATTGCCTATCCGAATCGTGACTCGCCGGCGCTCACCGTTAATCATGGCCCGCTTGGCCTTCAGCATATATTGAGAAACGGCGGCTCCGGATATTTCCCCCTGCGCTTCATCAGCAAACACCTGGAATCAGGACGTCTGCACCTTATCGAGGAAAAGAGGGAATTTAACAGGCCGATCTTTATGGTCTATTCGTCGGATAACAATGACCCCCACCTTGAAACGGCGCGGCATGCCCTCAGGCATGTGGCTTCGCTCAATGATGAAGGCTGAATGTTTATGGCGAGTTATAAGCGCCGCACGAGAATTCCGAGTAAGTAATAGCCCTTTTAATTCTTTCCCTCCGAGCTTATCATTCCCGGCAGGAGATCAGCACATGGCCGAACCTGAAAATTTGATCATGGTATATCTGCGCCGGATCGACGAAAAGATCGACCGGGCGGACAATAAGTTGAGCGACCTTACGCTTCGCGTCAACGAGGTGCATTCTTCAGTTATCGCGCTACGCCGCGACCAGGTGCAAGACGCAGAAATCGTGGCGCATATCCAGACCCGCATGGACAAGATGCAGGTCGAGATAGACAGAATCAATCGGCGCTTCGATATCAAAGATGCTTAAACTGCTATAATCAATCTTGACGTGCTAATTCTTGGGTCTGCCTCAGGCTATCGCCCGCTTACGCCGCCGTGGCAGGCCTTGCAGTTGGAAAGGGTCTTGACCCGGGATAGGGCGCGGGAACTGATCTCGCCGCCGCCGTGCTTGCGCTTGAACCAGAAAGTCTCGGTGATCCGCAGCGGGCCGTCTCCGCCGCCTCCGGCGGTGGAAACCAGATAGTTTTCCACATGCTTTCCGGCGCCTTCCTCCATGGAGGCGTCTTCGCCGAAATGATCTTTGAGGTTAGCCATCATCTTGCGCCAGGAACCGGCGGGAAGATTATTGCCGCTATAAGGCTCATGGCATTCGCCGCATTCCTTCGCGGTGACGGGATCATTAATGATGTTTACCGGCCCGCCGGAACCGCCGCCGCCGAAAAATCCGCCGCCGTCACCGCCTTTTCTGCCGCCGGAACCGCCGCCTTTGTTGCCGCCGCCGAAAAATCCGCCGCCGGAGGCTCTGGCCTGACCAAGTTTCAGCAGCGTCGGCGCCGCATAGACGGCGACTGCGGCAAGGCCGAGCCTGACCAGCGCCTGCCGTCGTCCTTTATTGACGTCGGCTGATTTTCGGTCGTCCGGTTTGTCCATGATGTTTCCTCCTTCCCTGCCTTCTTGCTTATCAACGAACCAAGGTTGTCATCGGTTATGCCGGTGGCCTTAATCATTGATCCATGACGGTCCCCACACTTTCCCCTCCTTACGAAGGAGGGGTCAGGGGAGGTTACCCCCTCTAACTCCCCCTTCTAAAGGGGGAGGATTTTTAAGAGTCATTTTTTACGGCCACCGGGGTTACTTACATAAAACAATATGAACCGATCCTGAACCGGCCCTAATTGCGCCCCGGCAGGGGCGCGGGGGCTTGCCCGATGCGCTCCGCTACTGATAAAAAAGCAACCTCCTTTCAAAATGGAATCAACAACAGGCAAAAACCATGGCAAGCGTTCCTTTCGACGACCGTGACGGCGTCATCTGGTTTGACGGCAAAATGACGCCGTGGCGCGAGGCCAAGGTGCATGTCCTCACCCACGCCCTGCACTACGCCTCCAGTGTTTTCGAGGGCGAACGCGCTTACGGCGGCAAGATATACAAGCTGACCGAACATTCCCGGCGGCTGGCGTTTTCGGCTGAAATTCTCGGCTTTAAGCTCCCTTTCAGCGTCGCCGAGATCGACGAAGCCTGCCGCCGGGTATTAAAAGCCAACGCTATTGTCGACGGCTATGTGCGCCCGATAGCCTGGCGCGGCTCGGAGATGATGGGGGTCTCGGCCCAGCAGTCAAAGATTCATGTCGCCATCGCCACATGGACATGGCCGTCCTACTTTTCGCCCGAAGCGCGGATGAAGGGCATCCGCCTGAAAACCTCTCCGTGGCGGCGTCCGGCGCCGGAAACCGCTCCGGTTCTGGCCAAGGCGGCGGGGCTGTATATGATCTGCACCATGTCCAAGCACGCGGTGGAGACGCAAGGGTACGACGACGCCCTGATGCTGGACTGGCGCGGACTGGTTGCCGAATCAACGGGAGCCAATATCTTTCTGGTCTTCGGCGACGGAAGGCTGCATACGCCGGCCCCCGGTTGTTTTCTCGACGGCATCACCAGACGCACGGTCATTGATCTGGCGCGGGCGCGGGGCATCGAAGTGGTGGAGCGCGCCATCATGCCCTCCGAGCTGGCAAACGCCACCGAGGTCTTTCTTACCGGCACGGCGGCGGAGGTGACGCCGGTGGGCGAAATCGACGACCATTCCTTTACTCCCGGCGTGCTCACCAAAATCTTGATGGAAGACTACGACAGGGAAGTCGGGAAGGGCTGAACTACAAACTCCCGCCCGGTTCCTTGACCGCCGCCTTGGCCAGCTCATCGGTGATGAATTCGTAGGCATCGCCCACGGAATCGGCGCGTTTGAACAGATCAAGGTCTTCTTTCGAGATGACGCCGTAGCGGACCATGGCGTCAAAGTTGATCACTTCGCGCCAGTATTCATCGCCATAAAGGACGATGGCCATTTTCTTGTTCAGCTTGCGGGTCTGGATCAGGGTCATCAATTCAAAGAATTCATCCATTGTTCCGAAGCCGCCGGGAAAGATGATCAGCGCCTTGGCCAGATAGGTGAACCAGAACTTGCGCATAAAGAAATAATTGAACTCGAACGCCAGTTCGCGGGTGACGTAGGGGTTTCTCTCCTGCTCGAAGGGAATGGCGATGTTAAGGCCGACGTTGATGCCTTTGGCTTCCGAGGCGCCGCGATTGGCGGCTTCCATGATTCCCGGCCCGCCGCCGGTGCAGACGACGAAGCGACGGGTTCCCTTTTCCAGACTCTTGGACCATACGGTCAGGCGTCCGGCCAGTTCGCGGGCTTCTTCGTAATAGCGCGACATCTCCAGCTTGCCCTCGGCGTCCTTGATGTCGAGGCCCTTGTCGCGGGCTTCATGCAGATTATTTAACGCCTCGTCACGGGACATAAAGCGGGCCGAACCGAAGAAAACAATGGTATCTGCGATCTTGAAATCGTCGAAGCGCATACCCGGCTCGATATATTCGGACATGATGCGAAGAGGCCGCGCCTCACGGCTGTCGAGAAAGGATTCGTTGCTGTAGGCCTTGACCGGCCAGAAGTGTTTTTCAGTCATCAGGGTTCACTTTCATAACCATGCCGATAGGCCGGTAAGGTCAGGAATGACCGGGGTTTTGTTCGGAAACGGACTTTGCCGGCCCGGCGGAGCGCGGCCGACAAAATCGACGCCGGTTGTTCGGGCCGCATTGTAGTCGGCCATGGCGTCGCCGACGAATAAAACTTTTCCGGGGGCGAATCCGTGTTCGGCGAGGATGCCCCGGACAATCTCCGCCTTGCTTTCAGGCGAGCCGAAAACGGCGACAAGATAAGGCGCCATGCCTCGGCGCTCAACGATGCGCCTGACCTCATCTTCGGGGGCGCCGGAGGCGATGAACAAGGACAGATTATCGCCGTGCTTCTTAAGAAACTCCATTGAGCCGGGGACCGCCCGGCAGGCCGCCACCGCGTCCTCGACCCGAGCGGAGAACCATCGTCCGATCTCCGCCAGTTCTTTATCCGATAGATCATGGTTGAGGAAAGTTCTGTGGCAGTAACGTATCTTGTCGAAGCGCGATACGCCTCGATTGGCCCTGTGATAAGCCATCACCCCCGCCAACGCTTCGGCGCCGTGTTTTTCGTAAAGAGCGGCGAAAGCCTGATCCTTGATGTCCGTGGATTCGGCCAGCACCCCGTCAAAGTCGAATATTACGGCGTCGTGCTTGATAACGGCTGATCCCGTCATTCTTCCTTGCCGTCCTTGGTCCAGCGGGCGGCGGCGGCGTTGTCCATGTCGCGGGCGTCGACCCATCGGGCGCCGGCGGCGGTTTCCTCCAGCTTCCAGAACGGCGCTTTGGTTTTCAGCCAGTCCATGAGGAAGTTGCAGGATTCGAAGGCGGCCCGGCGGTGGGTCGAAGCGGTAGCCGCCATGACGATGCGGTCTCCCGGTTTCAGCCGTCCGTAACGGTGAATGATCAAGGTTTCCTCAAGCGGCCAGCGCCGCCGCGCCTCGGCCTCGATCTGAACCAACGCGCTTTCGGTCATGCCGGGGTAGTGTTCCAGAGTCATCGCCTCGATAGATCGGTCGCCGGCCATATCGCGGACCAGGCCGACGAAGATACAGACGCCGCCGATGCCGAAGTTGCCTGCGGAAAGATTCGCCGTTTCCAGGCCGACGTCAAAATCTTCACGTTGCACCCGGATCAAGGATCAGCCTCCTGTTACCGGCGGGAACAGGGCGATCTCGTCGTCGCGGGCGACGGGGTGACTCATGGCGACGTACTCCTGGTTGACGGCGACGCGGACCACCGACAGGTCGGCGAGAGCCTCGGCGTAGCCGCCGCCGCGTTCCCTCAGCCACGAGATCAAACCGGCGACATCGGTCACGGTCGCCGGCGGCGAGGCCTCCTCCTCGGCGATTCCGGTTTTCTCGCGCAGCCGGGAAAAATAAATGATCTTCATGCGGTTACTTCGCTGAAAGGAAGAAAATCGACCATGTCTCCTTCGGCGACTGCTCCCTGATCTTCCGGCAGTTCCACCAGCCCGTCGGCGTCCGCCATTGAGGTCAGGATGCCGGAACCGCCTAAATGGTGCTTGACGGCGGTCAGGACGCCGTCCTTATCTTTCGTCAGACGGGCGCGCAGCCACTCGCGGCGTCCCGGTTCCTTGTCAAAGCCGAACCCGGCCCGCACCTTGAACAGAGGCGGGTCGATTCGGTTGTGTCCCGACAGCAACAATAATACCGGACGGGCGACGCGCATGAAAGTGACCATCGCCGACACCGGATTGCCGGGAAGGCCGATGAATACGGCGTCGGCGACCCGGCCCAGCGCGATGGGGCGGCCCGGCTTGACGGCCAGCCGCCAGAAGTAAAGACCGCCCAGCTCTTCCACCGCCGCCTTGACGTGATCCTCGTCGCCGAGGCTGACCCCCCCTGAGGTAATCACCACATCATGATCCTTGGCGGCGTTATCAAGGGCGTCGCGGATAATTCGTTGATTGTCGGGCAGGATGCCGAGGTCGGTGACCGCGCAGCCCAAATCTTTCAGCAATCCCATAACCGCGTAGCGGTTGGCGTCGTAGATACATCCTTCGGGGGCGTTATCGGATGGATCGCGCACTTCATCGCCGGTGGAAAATACCGCCGTTCGCAGCCGTTTGCAGACCGTCAGCGTCGGCCGGCCGACGGACGCCGCCAGAGCAATTTCCTGGGGGCGCAGCCGCCGTCCCTGCCTGAGGATAACGGAACCGGCGGCGATGTCTTCCCCTCTGCGCCGACGGTTGGCGCCTCGGTCAATGCCCGGCTCAAGGATCACATCATCGCCGTCGGTCGCGCAGTTCTCCTGCATGAACACCGTGTCCGGCCCTTCCGGCATGGGAGCGCCGGTAAAAATACGATAGGCGTTGCCGCGCAAGGCCGGCGCGCCGAGGGGATGGCCGGCGGCGATGTATCCGGCCACCGGCAGCCTGGTCTCGCCATTCGTCGCCAGATCATCGAAGAAGACTGCATAGCCGTCCATGGCCGAATTGTCATGAGGCGGCACGTCGCGCCCGGCGATTACATCGGCGGCGAGCACCCGACCCAAAGCGTCGCCCAGCCGCACGGTTTCGTCGCCGGTTACCGTCTTCAGGCGTTCCTTCAGCAGCGCCAACGCCTGATCCAGTTTCATCGATCCGCCGCCGGCGACGAAGCAGTCATCCTTAATTTTTGTCATCATTCAGCCTCGTTAATTGACAATGGTCGACGATGAAATCGGCGATGGCGGGAATGTCATTAATGTCGAGCACGGGCGTTAAACAATCGGGCAGAGGCTCATCGCCGGCCACCGCCACCACGTCGGGATCGTCCGCGAACCGTAACGGCTTTCCGAGCGAGGGGCGATAGATTTCCATCTTGGGACAGCGCAATTCCTTAAATCCTTCGACCAGCAGCAAATCGACATCGCTCATATGGGCGATCAATTGGTTAATGTCCGGCTCCGGCGCTCCGCGATGCTCGCGCATCAGCACCCAGCGCGCCGATGAGGTCAGCATCACTTCCTCGGCGCCGGCCTCGCGGTGCCGGTAGGAATCCTTGCCCGGACTGTCGATGTCGAGTTCGTGATGGGTGTGTTTGATGGTGGAAACTTTCACGCCTCGGCCTTTCAGTTCTTCTATCACTTTGACCATCAGCGTCGTCTTGCCGCTGCCGCTTGATCCCACCAGGCCGAAAACTTTCATTTACCGGCGCCCTCGGCGTCGCTCCTGGCGATATGACCAAGGCCGGCGACCAGATAATCATAGCCGGTGATCAGGGTTATCACCGCCGCCGCCCACAGGCCGTAAATTCCGATATCAAGAGTCGGCACTCCCCAAAAATCAGGACCGGCGTCGCCGACGATAAGAAAGCCCAGCGCCAGTATTTGGATAAAGGTCTTGATCTTTGACATGCTGCTTACCGGCAGGCCGACGCGCACCTCGGCCAGGAATTCACGCAGTCCCGAGACCAGGATTTCGCGGCACAGAATCACCGCCGCCGGCAAAATGGTAATGCCGCCGATGCGGTCGATTCCCACCAGCATCAAAAGCAAGGCGGCAATCAGCAGCTTGTCGGCTATGGGGTCCAGGAAACGTCCGAAATTGGACTGCTGGCTCCAGATGCGCGCCAAATAGCCGTCAAGGATATCGGTGACGGCGGCATAGGTGTAAACGGCAAGCGCCAGCCAGTTGCCCAGGGGAGGCGGAATAAACATAATTCCGAGAATCACCGGAATGGCGACGATCCGCGAAACAGTCAGGATATTAGGCAGCTTGGTCAACATTGCGGATTATGGGGACACATTAACTTATTCATAATTCCTATAATTCCCGGACAATCGCCATTTGTACGCGCCGGCCCTGCGGTTACGCCGCAGACAGTTCGGTTTCAAACGGTTTGTCCTTGCGGAAGCGGCTGACGCCGATGGTGCTGAAGCCGATCACATTCCCTTCTGCGTCCACACGCTCCATCACCGCGTCGTGCGAGGTTTCCTTCTCATAACCGGCGGCATCGGAGAAGCGCACTTCAAGGAAATCGGCTTCCGCATCGAACCATACTTTCATCTTGTCGGCCATACGTCTTCTCCGTCCTTGGGTTTGTCGGTTAGGTAGCCGGTTACGACAAACGCATCGTCTTCCGCATATTTAACCACGATACAAAGCCATTTGTCACCCATTTGCGTCTTTGCGTGGAACTCGTAAAACAGTCGCACCGCCGGATCGGAGCGTGATCGCCGCACCAGTTGCGGTTGCCGCAACGCCCGCCATGCCCCGCATTTGAAGTTGCCTGATCGTTACACGGGCTGTCCATTGGATGGCTACAGGTTGTCTGCGTCCATCAAGGCCACTTTCTTGTACATCCATCCACCCACGTACAGCGTCAGTCCAAGAATCACCAGGGAACCAATCCGAACCAGCGGGGCGGCGCTTGATAAATCGAACAACAAAACCTTGGCTGACGAAGCGGCGAAGACCAGCAAGGAAGACTTGCCGAGTAACTTGTCTTTATACTTGAAAGCTAGCGCCAGACAGGCGAGGCCGATTACGCCCCAGGCAAACGATACAGCCAGTCGCCCGTCAAAGATTTGCACTGCGGCGCCCATCAAGGCCACATGGCCCGCATATAAGGCGGAGTGGGCGAAACTCGCCAGACCGGGCGGGTGTCTGACGAGGTAGTAGGCGAGGTAAAGCTCGACCGCGTAGAGCAGCGCCAATAGATCGTGCCCCGGAACCGATTCGATGTTGGAATTTGAAACCACCCGCAAGTAGTTAATAGCGAACACGATCCCGATCAGCATCCGGGCTGGCCATGTCACCGACGCATTTTCCCGAGAAAGAAAATAAACGGCAACTGCTGGCAGCATAAGCGCGCCGACCCAGGGCGCGAATTCACGCGGAACCAGCTCCATATAACCGGCGTGAAACAGCGCCAGCGAAGCATAGGCTCCCACCAACAAAGCGCCAGATTCCAGCGGCTTATCCATGGTTTTTCGAGCAATGAGGTAAACCAGTAGCAATACCGTGGCGCTCCCCAGAGCAATCCACGGCGCCATTGTCGGGAGGTGGCTTTGCAGCAGCGAGTACTGCAGCGCGTAGAAAATCAGCAGTAGCGGCAAGTGGACGAGCGCCTCGCCATTGCTCATGGGGCGGTCATGTCGAATAGAGAAACCGACCGCGCAACCAAGAAAGATGACGAACTGAATTGCTTGAAAGAAAAAGGCTGCCACCCATTCACCCGGCGACATATGCGTCCACAGAAAATTGAAACCCAGTAGCGCCATATAGGCGGCTAATAGATAGACGCGGCGATTGCAGATCCAGATGGAGTAGATGCAAAACAGCATGCTCCAGGCCGAGAAATAAATCGCCAGATCGATCACCGCGCCGGTCAAAGCGTGCAATAGAAACGGTGCCGAATAGGATCCCACCACTGCGAACAACCCGTAGAGTTCGCTCTCAAAAAGTTTACCCAGCCATAACGCGCCGAGGCAGGTCAAGACCACAGCGCCCGTCGCCAGATGGATGCTGATGAAGTGATAGTGAAGGTGCGCCCCGTAAATCGAAAGAAATAGCACCACCAAACCGCCGGCCGGCAGCAGGCTCGCATACTCGTGGTCGGAAGCGCGTAACCGCAGCCCTGTGGCTATCAGGGAGAAACCACTCAAGACAGCGAGTGCAAGCTGCCGCTCCGGCGTTAGCCAACCGGCATCCAGTGCCAGTCGAATCAGATAGGCCATTGCCAGCACCAGCGCCGTCGCGCCGGTCCAGCCGAGAATTTGGGTTACTGGAGGCGCGTACGTCTCGTGCCGTTTGATAGGCTCCGGATGTCGCATAGTTGGTTGTGAGGGGAGTGGGGGTGGTATCGTCACCTCGCATCCTTTCGCCTGCGGTTCGGTGGTGGCCGGTGCGGACCTATCTGTATCGGCTCCTTTCGCTGGGCTCATCGCCATGAACCGCTCCTCCAATCTATCAAGCCGGATATTGAATTGAGCTAATTGTTCCTCAATGGTTTTCATGATGGAGTTCCCAGTTGTATGCTTACTTGGAATCGCTCAGTTGCTACCGCGCCGATAGCATAACCAGCCAGAATTAACGTACCAAACCCCAAGAAGAAGGCTCTGATCAGTTGTTTTATTTTGTCTTTGCCGAGTGTCGACATAACGCTCACCGTTTTTATCAACTGCTCGAAGCGGCTGCTGAACTTCCGACAGCGTAACTTAGTAATGACGAACTCGGCAGTCCTTAGTGAGACCTTCAACTCTTTACGACCCCCTCAGCCTCTCAGGCCGCAAGGCACCGCCCGACGGAGATAATAAATTCTGCCCCATTGAACGAGGTCATTGGACTGTCCCACAGGCGCAAATATCCTCCTTGATGTACCAGTACCGGAAGAATGTCATGTATGAGAAAGCTATGCCCCTGGAATTAAAGGCTGATCTGGAAAATCGGCGTCCCTTGCAGGAGGCCTCCTATTCTAACTCCGACCGCCGACCCAGTCATGGATTTTATTGGCGATTTCCCTGCTGATTCCCTCCACCGCCTCCAGATCGGCGCATCCGGCGCGGATAACGGCGTCGACCGAGCCGAAGTGGTGCAGCAAAGCCTTTTTGCGCTTGGGGCCGATGCCGGGAATCTCGTCGAGCGCCGAGCGCGACAGACCCTTCAGGCGTTTCGCCCTGTGGGCGCCGACGGCGAAACGGTGTGCCTCATCGCGCAGCCTTTGCAGAAAATAAAGCACGGGATCGCGAGCGTTCAGGACCAGGGGTTGTTTGCCGCCGGGCAGGAAGACGCGCTCGCATCCGGCGTTGCGGTCGCGGCCCTTGGCGATGGCGGCGACAGCAATATCATTAATGCCGAGATCGGCGAATGCCTGAAGCGCGACGTTAAGATGCCCGCCGCCGCCGTCAACAAGCACCAGATCGGGCCATTGGCCGAGGCTGCGGTCGGGGTCTTCCTTGAGGGCGCGGGCGAAGCGCCGGGTCAGCACCTCGCCCATCATGGCGTAATCGTCGCCGGGAGCTGAATCGCTTCGGATGGTGAACTTGCGGTAGGCCTTCTTGAGCAGCCCTTCGGGACCGGCGACGATCATTGCTCCGACGGCCTTGGCGCCGGATATATGGCTGTTGTCATAGACCTCGATGCGTCCGGGCGCCGCCTCCAGGCCGAAGGCTTCGGCCAGCCCGTCAAGCAAGCGGCGTTGGGAAGCGCTTTCGCCCAGACGTCGGCCCAGGGTCTCGCGGGCATTGGCGAGGGCATGCTCCACCAGCTTGCGCTTATTGCCCCTTGCCGGTCTGGAAACGGTGACCCGCCGGCCGGCTCGCACGCTTAACGCCTCGGCCATCAATGCACGGGCGGGCAGGCGGTGACTGACCATGATCTGTCGCGGCAGACGGGCGCCGTCATAAAATTGGCTGATAAAGGCTTCCAGAACCTGCTCTACGCCGTGATCTTCGGCGTGGCCGGGGAAATATGCCTTGTTGCCGTAGTTGCGTCCGGCGCGGAAAAAGAACACTTGTACGCAGGTCTGTCCGCCCTCCTGATGGGCGGCGATGACGTCAGCCTCGCCGATGGCGGCGACATCAATGTCACGGTGAGCCTGAATGCCGGCGAGCGCCCGGATGCGATCACGGTAAAGGGCCGCTTTTTCGAACTCCATGGCCTCGCCGGCGGCCTGCATGCGGGCGGCCAGTTGCCGCTGGATTTTGTTGCTTTCCCCGCGCAGGAAGGCCCGGGCCTCGTTCACCAGTCCGGCGTATTCATCGCAGCCTATTCTATCGACGCACGGCGCCGAGCAACGCTTGATCTGATAGAGAAGACAGGGGCGGGTGCGGCCCGCCAAAACAGCATCGGAGCAAGTTCTGAGCAGGAACGCCCGTTGCAGGACGCCTAAGGTCTCATTGACCGCTCCGGCGCAGGCGAAGGGGCCGAAGTAGTCACCCTCGGCGGAGCGGAGGCCTCGGTGTTTGACAATCCGCGTAAAAGGGTGTCCGCCGGTCACCAGTATCGAAGGGAAGGACTTGTCGTCGCGGAGCAGGATATTATAACGCGGCTTCAGAGACTTGATCAGGTCGGCTTCCAGCAACAAGGCCTCGGCCTCGGCGCCGGTGGTGACAAATTCCATCGACGCCGTTTGCGCTATCATGCGCCGGATGCGAACGGATTGCCGCTCAGGCTTGGCATAACCGGCCACGCGGTTTTTCAGGCTTTTGGCCTTGCCTACATAAAGAACGCCGCCTTCGGCGTTAATCATCCGGTAAACGCCGGGTTTTGCGGGCAGGCCCTTGAGGCAGGATTCGATCACCTTCACGCCGGCTGAAAGCGGGTCGGCGGGCGGCTGAGAAGAACCTGACAAATTATGCTTTTTGACCATGGTCGGCTACATATCTATAGATTAGAAATACTCTAATCAATAAGGTGTTTCCAAGCAAATCCGCCATCCCGTAAACTATCCACGATTTGTGTGGATAAGTCTGTTGAAAAACCCGCCCTTGCGGTCATGGCCTCAACGGAGCTGTAGGTTTCCTCGTTTTGCCCAATAATTAGGCACTATTCGCAACCCATTGATTTCAAACAATTAATTAAAGCAACAGTCCATCAAGGCCTAAATGTGAAATATTAATAACTAATGTCGAGTCAAACTCGTTAACAAATTCCGCCATGTGGACAACTTTCGATGCGACAAAGCGGCAAACCTCATATTTGCAAGGACTTAGAGGGTCTGTTAGAAGTCAGGTTATATCACTTGGAATTAAATCGTTCGATCTCGACGCCGGCGCCGGCGGCGTCGGTAAAAACATCCATTTTTTCCACTCGCACCCGCGCTGACCGCACCCGGGAATCCGTAAGGCACATGCCGGCAATTTTTTCAGCCATGGTCTCCGCCAGATTGATGTGTCCACAGGCGGCTATTTCGCGCACCCCCGAGGCGATCTTCTCATAACAGACTACGTTGGCGATATCGTCGCCGTGCGCCCCGGCGCTCTCGCGCACCGCCAGATCAAGATTGACGCGGACGTTTTGCGTGTTTTCCCGTTCATGCCCATGGATGCCGATGGAGCATTTCAGAAGCAGGTCACGGATAAAAACATGGCGCAACCCGGCGCGCCCGTCGGCGATTCTCAACGGCTCAACGAGTTTCATTCGAGCGGTTGTCATTACAGATTACTCCCTGGATTCGGCATCATCGCGGCGCCGGCGCCTTCCCAGATGCTCGCCGCCGTCCAGGGCGATCATCTGCCCTGTCATCGACGGCGCGTCAAGGATGAAGGACGCCGCCTCGCCGATTTCCTCCGGGCTGACGCGGCGTTCCAGCGGCAGCGACGCCCATTGTCGCCGGAAAGACTCTTCCGTCTGACGGGAACTGGGCAGGGTCGGCCCCGGCCCGATGGCGTTGACGCGGATGCGCGGCGCCAGCGCCAGCGCCAGGGTCTGGGTCAACGTCCACAACGCCGACTTGCTCAGCGTATACGAGGTAAATTGCGAGGTCAGGTTCCATACGCGCTGATCAATGATATTGATGACGTTGCCTTCCCTCGCGGAGGGCGGTTGCGCCGCAAAGGCCTGGGTCAGCACAAACGGAGCGCGCAGATTGACCTGCATATGAATATCCCAGGACTCGCGGCTGGCGGTTTCCGGGGTGTCGTATTCAAAGACCGAGGCGTTGTTTATAAGAGCGTCCAGCGGGCCGACCTTGGCGATAACGCGGGATATCAGCGAGCCGGTTTCCTCCTCGCTTGCCAGATCGGCCTTGAAAACGTCGGCTTGGCCGCCGGCGATGGCGATATCGGCGGCTAATCGGTCGGCGTCATTTCCCGAATGATTGTAATGGATGGCTACTGTCCAGCGGCGTTCGGCCAGCGCCAGAACAATGGCGCGCCCGATGCGCCTGGCGCCGCCGGTAATCAGGACCGTGCGATGGGGTTTAGTCGGAAGCAAGGCGCCTGAACTCCGATACGATTTTTTCGTAAAGCTCCCGCTTGAAAGGAATGGCCAGCGCCGGCAGCTCCTCAATATCCACCCATTTCCATTCGCTGAACTCGGGATGACTCGTGGCGTTCAGATCAATGTCGCCGTCAACGCCGGTGAATTTAAGGGCGAACCACTTTTGCTTCTGACCACGGTATTTGCCCTTCCAGACGGTTCCGATCAGCTTATCGGGGAGGTCATAAGCGATCCAGGAGGAACCTTTGGCGATAACTTTGTACCTTATGTCCCCGATTTCTTCGGCGACTTCCCTGATCAGGGCCTGGCGCGGCTTTTCACCCTTGTCGATGCCGCCCTGGGGCATTTGCCAGTATTTGCCGGGATTATCAAGGCGTCGGGCGACAAAGACCTTGCCCTCGGCGTTGAACAGGACGGCGCCGACGCCCTTGCGGTAGGGCAGCTTCTTCGGCCTGACCGTGTTTTTGTCGGTCGTCATTTTGCCACCTGTCTGTCGGCGATCGCCGAGATGGGGGCCAGGGCCAGATTTTTGGCCTTGAGAGTGGCCGCCCAGACGGAAAGTCTTTCCAGAGTCGACGGGTTCGGCTCGGCAAAGGCGACGGCGACAACCTTCTCGCGGGCGATTCCCTCCAGTTTGACCAGTTGGGCGTCAATGGCGGCTTTGGACGGGTTCTCGTCCAGGAACAGGTCGCCGATGGCGCGGGGAAGAGAAATCTCGGTGGCGATTTTCGGGGCCGCCGACTTGGCGTTGCCGCCGTTATCGACCAGCATAAGTCCCCTGTTGTTGATCGCCTCAAGCACCGGCCTCAGGGATTTCTCATCGGAGCTGAATTTGGTTCCCATAGCCGTGGCGACGCCGACATAGTTCGTTAAACGGCTGAGAATATGTTCCAGCCGCTCGATGTTTTGCTCCGGTTTGAGGTCGTTTTGCATCGCCAGGGGGCCGGGATCGTGGATCGGGAACTTTTCCGATTCCATGGGAAGGGATAAAAGGATTTCGTGGCCTGCCTTGCGCGCCGCGCCGACCCAGTCGATCAGATCCTTGACATGGGGATCGAAGGCCAGGGTTATTTCGCCGGGGAGCTGCTTGATCGCGGCCTCGGTGGCGGCCTTGCTTAATCCCATTCCGGTGATAATTACGGCAATGCGGGGATTGTTGCCGGGGGCCTCGAAAGGCCGGGCATAAACCTGCCATGGTTTACGGCCGTCAGCGCCGATCTTGGGCAATGCCCCTTGCGGGGTGTCCTCGGTCAACTCCTTAACGGGAAGAACGGAAAGAGGCGTGGCGCCCTTCACTTCGGGGATGTTTTTGAACGACGCCCGCGTCACCGAAGGCGCCGACACGCTCGAACCAGGGTCTCTAACGGTGGCGGCGACGGCGTTCAGCGAGCTTTTGGGTAAAGCCGGTTCTTCCTCGGCATCCTGCGTCTCGGAGGGCGGAGCGTCCTGCGCTTCGGGAGTCGGGGCATCCTGTGCATCGGGGGCGTCCCGGCCTTCTTCCGGTGGAGTAAGGCCGGCGTCCTGGCGGGTTAATTTGACAGCGCCGGGCATTTCTTTGGGCGGCACCGGTTGTATAATTTTGTTGCCGCTTTCCAGTTCACTCGCCGAACTTGTTTCACCGCTTTTTACAACGTCTTCGCCGCCGATGAAAAACCAGACGCCGCCGCCGATCAACGTCAATGCCGTTACGGCTCCGCCGACGGCAATCATCATCAGACGCTTATCGCTTTTGAGTTTGGCGATAAAAGCGCCGCCCTTGAGTTTGGCGAAAAAGGCGCCACCCTTGCTTTTTTTTCCCCTGTCCTTTTTTTTCTTTCCGCCTTCTTCGTCTTCTTCTCCTCCTTCGCTTTCTTCTTCGTCCTCTTCACCTTCTTCTTCGTCATCGTCAACGGATTCTTCCTCGTCGGAATCGTCTTCATCGTCAGAGGTTTTTTTGCCCTTTTTGAATCCTTTGAATTTAAAGGGAAATTTCACTTAGGCTTTCCCGCCAATCTATCCGCATACAAGGACATGCCGCGCAGGAGATCAAACGCCCGTTCCAGTTGGTAGTCCTGCTTTTTCTTTTTATCATCGGCGAGGCCGGGGTCTTTGGCGGCGTTGTCACCGCCCTTGTCGCCGTCAGTCCCCTTGCCGTTCTCGTTTTCAAGCGCTCCGCGCAGGTCCGCCTCGCGGCGTTGCTCCCCCTTCTCAAGAAGTTCGATCTTGGCCTGCTCGACGATGATATCCGGGGTAATGCCCATTCCCTGGATGGAGGTTCCCGACGGCGTGTAGTAGCGCGCCGTGGTCAGCCGCATGGCGCCTTGTCCGGAAAGCGGAATGACCGTCTGCACCGAGCCTTTGCCGAAGGACTTGACGCCGAGCACAATGGCGCGGCGATGGTCCTGCAAAGCGCCGGCGACAATTTCTGACGCCGACGCCGAGCCGCCGTTGATGAGAACCACGATCGGCAGGCCGTTGGCCTCGTCGCCGGGACGGGCGTTATAGCGCTGGGTCTTGTCGGCATAGCGCGATCTGGTCGAGACGATCTCGCCCTTGTCAAGAAAGGCGTCGGAGACATTTACCGCCTGATCGAGGAGACCGCCGGGATTATTGCGAAGATCAAGCACGATCCCCTGCAACTCGCTCCCCAGTTTTGCCTTGAAATCATCCATGGCCTTTTTCACGCCCTTGTCCGACTGCTCGTTGAACGAGGTAATGCGCAAATATCCGATCTTGCCGTCAACGTTTGAACGAACCGAGTCGACCTTGACAATGGCGCGGGTCAGAGTGACATCGAAAGGCTTGCTGTCCTTGCGCATAATCGTCAGCACCAGATCGGTGCCGACACGTCCGCGCATCTTGTCAACGGCCTGGGCCAGCGTCATTCCCTGCACCGGCACATTGTCAAGGTGAGTGATCAGGTCGCCGGCCATGATTCCGGCGTGAAACGCCGGGGTGTCGTCGATGGGCGAGATCACCTTGACCAGCCCGTCCGACATGGTGACCTGGATGCCCAGTCCCCCGAACTCGCCTTTGGTCTGTACCTGCATCTCCTGATAGCTCTTGGCGTTGAGATAGCTTGAATGGGGATCAAGCGCCGACAACATGCCGGTGATGGCGGATTCGATCAGGTCCTGGTCGGTCGGCGCCTCCACATAGTCGGAACGCACCCGCTCAAAAACATCGCCGAACAGGTTAAGAAGCCGATAGGTCTCGGCGTTCTTGTCCGGTTTGTCCGCCGTTTTATCAGCCGCTTCCTCCGCCTTGAGAGGAGACGTCAACAGGAAGCACGCCAGCGCCGCCGTCGGGAACCATATATATTTCATCCGCTTACCCTACTTTTGCGCGCCGCCAGCCACGGCAGAGGATTAATCGACCGACCGTCACGGCGCAGTTCAACATACAAGGCGGGATCGCCGGTATCGGCGTTTCCCATGACTCCGACCGGCTCGCCGCCCAGCACACGCTGTCCGATGACGCCGTCGATGCGGCCCATGCCCGCAAGAAGGCTATGATATCCCTCACTGTGTTCGATGATCAAGAGTTGCCCATACCCTCGAAATTGACCGGCAAAAACAACGCGCCCCTCGAACGGCGCTACAACCTGCGCGCCGGAGCGGGTTTTTATCGTGATGCCTTTGCTGGTCAGGCCGGCGTCGGTGGCCTGACCATACTGTTCCGCCAGTTGTCCGACAACCGGAAAAGGAAGGGTTCCCATGGCTTTTTTTATGGAAGGGGTTTGAACTTCGGGAGCGGGAATTTCTACGGAGGGGCTTTTAATAACGGGAGCGGCCCTTTGCGCGCTGTTGGACGGCGATGTCGGAATTCTCAATGCGCTTTTTATATTTTCGTCTTCCAGGCGGTTCAGAAGATCGCGCAGATTCTTTGCCTGGGCGGCCAGTTCCATTGTCCGTTCAATCGCTTTGCTGTGTTCGCTATCCGTTTGTTTTTTAAGCTCGGCCTTGCGATCTATCAGATCATCCATTCTCGCCCGCTGTTTTTTCAGTTCGCCGACGGCCGCCGCCATCTCCGTCTGCCGCCTGACCGCCTCGCTGCGCGCCCTGGCCAGTTCGGCCAGTTCCAGACGCAATCGTTCGGCGTGAAGTTCAATCATGGGAACGGCGGAGCGCAGCAATATGGCGCTTCGCACCGTGTCGGTCGGGCTTAAGGGTTGGACAAAAAGCGCCTCGGGAGGACGCCTGGCCAACCGCTGAAGCGCCGCCAGCACATTAATGAGGCGGCTCCGACCTTGGCCGAGGCCGGCGCTTTTATCCTTTTCTTCGATAGTCAGTTCTTTGAGGCGGTTTTCCAGCCATTCAATATCCGCTTCGTGTTCCTGGATAATTTTTGCGGTTGATACGGATTCTTCGCGCATCCGATTAATGTCGCCCTCAATATCAATGGTCTTTTGCTGAAGCTCGCGGCCTTCCTCAAGCCCTTTGTCAAGGGCGCGCTCAACATCCTTGAGTTGCGAACCTGTATCGACGGCCCATGCCTGCGGCGCTAACGCCAGACCCAGCAGCAGGCCCAACAGAAATCTAAACGCCCGACGCATTTTCATTTTCCACGATGAGGGAGCGCCCGGTCATTTCGTCGGGCGGAGGAAGCCCCATCAGCCGCAGCATCGTCGGCGCCACGTCGGCAAGGCGACCGTTGCGGAGCGCGCAGGACGGCCCGTTGATCAAAACTATCGGCACAGGATTTAAGGTATGGGCGGTATGCGGCTGTTCGGTTTCGTGGTCAATCATCTGTTCGCAGTTGCCGTGGTCGGCGGTGACCAGCATCACGCCGCCCGCTTTTATGATTGCAGCCTCCAGACGACCCAGGCACATATCAATGGTTTCCGTCGCCTGAACGGCGGCGGAAAGGAACCCGGTATGGCCGACCATGTCGCCGTTGGCGTAATTGACGACGATAAGGTCGAAGCGACCGGACAAGATGGCCTTTACCAGCTTATCGGTCACTTCGATGGCCGACATCGCCGGTTGCAGGTCGTAAGTGGCGACCTTGGGCGACGCCACCAGGATGCGTTCCTCGCCGGGAAATACTTTCTCCCGTCCGCCGTTGAAGAAAAAAGTGACGTGAGCGTATTTCTCGGTCTCGGAGATGCGAAGCTGCTTCAAACCGGCGTTCGACACGACTTCTCCCAGGCCGTCGGCGAGTTCGCGGGGCGGAAATATGCTCTCAAATAATTCATCAAGGCGATGCGAGTAACTTTCCATGCCGACAAGAGCCGAGAAGTTGATCAGGCGTCGGCGTTTGAAGCCGTCGAATGATTTGTCCGTCAGCGCGTGCAGAAGCTCGCGGGCGCGGTCGGCGCGGAAGTTGGCGTGAAGAATGCCGTCGCCGTCCTTCATGCCGCGAAAGCCGTCGATCACGCACGGCATTATGAATTCGTCGTTAAGGCCGGCGTCATAGCCGTTGTTGATCGCCGTCAGCGGGTCGGAAGCCGCGTCTCCTTCCGCCTCGGTCAACGCCAGAAAGGCCTTCTCGACTCTCGGCCAGCGGTTGTCCCGATCCATGCCGTAATAGCGCCCGCCGATGGTGGCGACGGCAAGGCCGTGAATATCAGCGGTATCGGCGAGGAATCGTTCCATATAATCCTTGGCGCTCCTCGGCGGCGTATCGCGTCCGTCAAGAAAAGCGTGGACGGCAACCGCCACGCCAGCGCCGCAGATGATGCGCGCCAGCGCCGCCATATGGTCCTGGTGGGAATGCACCCCTCCCGGCGACAGCAGACCCAACATATGGCAGACGCCGCCGCTTTTTTTCAGGCCGGCGATCAGGTTTACCAGCGCCGGCCTTGTCGCCAGCGTGTCGCCGGCGACCGCCTCGTCGATTTGCGGCAGATCCTGAAGGACGACGCGCCCGGCGCCCAGATTCATGTGGCCGACCTCGGAATTGCCCATCTGCCCCGCCGGCAGTCCTACCTCGCCGCCCGAGGCGTCAAGGGCGGCATGAGGGAAGTTCTTCAGGAAGCGGTCCCAGTTGGGGGTATCGCCGAGGGCGATGGCGTTGCCGTCGCTCTCCGCTCTCGCCCCCCACCCGTCAAGAATACAAAGAACGGCGGGGCGAGGACGGTCGGCGAAAACGTTTTTCGGCGCGTTGTGCATGGTCATAATATAGACCGAACCAGAGCGGTTTGCGACCAGATTGAATCGTCCTATTCCCGATGATAGGGGTGGCCGGAAAGAATGCACTGGGCGCGGTAAAGCTGCTCGGCGAGAAGCCCCCGCGCCAGCATGTGCGGCCATGTCATGGGGCCGAGGGACAGCGCCAGATCGACACGTCCCAAAACCTTGTCGTCAAGGCCGTTCGCCCCGCCGATGAGAAAGGCCAGGTCGTGGACGCCCCTGTCGCGCCATTCTCCGATTTTGACGGCCAATGCGTTACTGGAAAGAGTTTTTCCCTTTTCGTCCATCGCCACTACGGCGGCGCCTTTGGGAACGGCGTCCAGCAGAAGCCGTCCTTCCCGCTCCATCAACTCGACCGGCGTCAAAGAGCGTTTTTCCTGAACTTCCCTGAGAACCGGCGGCGGCGACAGACGGGCGGCGAAGCGCTCGAACAAAGCGCGTTCAGGACCTTGCCCGGCGCGTCCGACGGCTATGATGTGGTAACGCACGCAGCGGATTCGGGCTGAACGTCGCCCCACAATTTCTCCAGGTTATAGAAGGCGCGCAGTTCGGGGCGGAATAGATGAACGATGACGTCGCCGGCGTCGACCAGCACCCAGTCGCACTGGTCTACCCCCTCGAATGAGACCTTTTTGACGCCGCCGGCTTTGATTCTTTCGCCGAGGCGCTCGGCCATGGCGCTGATCTGGCGCTTCGAGGCGCCGCCGGCGATGACCATATAATCGGCAAAGTCGGTCTTGCCGGCCAATGTGATAACGACGACGTCCTGAGCCTTGTCGTCATCAAGGGATGTTTCCACCAGTTTCAGCAGCTCCGCTGCCTTTGGCGGCTTGATTTTGCGTCGTGGTATGATCTTCTCCTATCTGTTTCTTTTTTGCCGTTTGCGTATGCGCGTGGCCGATTCCGCATCGGTCCCGGCGCGTAAAAAAATCCATGCCGGCGGCGTCATCTCGGCCAGCGAACCGGCGCGTGACCCCGGCGCCCTGGCTTCGGCGAAATGTATTGCCGCTTCAGCCTTGCGCGCCCTTGAAGAATAAGAGGGGCGCGGAAAAACTGCAATGGGGACCATCCTGAAAAAAGTCCGCCACTTTTTCCAGCGATGAAACAAGATCAGATTGTCGGCGCCCATGAGCCAGACGAATCGATTATCGGCGAACCGTAAAATCAGTTCGCCGAGGGTATCGACGCTGTAGCGGGAGCCGATTTCGTTTTCGATGCCGGAAACGATGATGGGCAGTTTGCAATCCTTGACCGCCGCTTTTGCCGAGGCCATCCTTTCGGCGAACGGGGCCATGTCTTCGGGCGATTTCAAAGGATTGCCGGGGGACACCAGCCACCACACTTCGTCCAGCCTCAGAAGGTCAAGGGCCAGTTTGCTGATATGCAGGTGGCCGCCGTGGGCCGGGTTGAAGGAGCCGCCGAGCAGCCCGATTCTCCTCATGGCCGGCATTGGCCCGAACCCCGGACCAGATACTTGAAGCTGGTCAGTTGTTCAACGCCGACCGGCCCCCGGGCGTGCAGCTTGCCGGTCGAGATGCCGATTTCGGCGCCCATGCCGAACTCGCCGCCGTCGGCGTACTGGGTGGAGGCGTTGACCATAACGATGGCGCTGTCCACTCGATTAAGAAACGTCTCGGCGGCGGCGGCGTCCTCGGTGATGATGGCTTCGGTATGCTGCGAGGAGTGACGGCGGATATGTTCTATCGCCTCATCAACGCCGTCAACTATCGCCACCGAGATGACGGCGTCCAGGTATTCGGTGTCCCAGTCCTTGTCGTCGGCGGCGGTAACGCGGGAGTCAAGCGCCATGACCTCGCTGTCGCCGCGCACTTCGCAGCCGGCTTCGATCAGGTCGTTGATGATCGGCGGCAGGTGAGAAGCGGCGACGGCGCGATCCACCAGCAGAGTCTCGGTAGCGCCGCAAATGCCGGTGCGCCGCATCTTGGCGTTAAGCACCACGCGCCGCGCCATGTCCGGGTCCGCCGCTTTATCAACGTAGGTGTGGCAGATGCCTTCCAGATGCTTGAACAGGGGGATTTTACTTTCCGCCGTCAGGCGCTCAATCAGCGCCTTGCCGCCGCGAGGAATGATGACGTCGATATATTCGGTCAGGGCCAGCATCGCGCCGACCGCCGCCCGGTCTCGCGTCGGCACCAGTTGGATGGAGGCGGCGGGCAGCCCGGCGGCGGCAAGCCCTGCGGCCAATGACTCCATGATGGCGCGGGACGAATGAAAGCTCTCCGAGCCGCCGCGCAGGATGACGGCGTTGCCCGCCTTGAGGCACAGCGCTCCGGCGTCGGCGGTGACGTTAGGCCGTGATTCGTAGATAACCCCGATGACTCCCAGCGGCGTCCGCACCCGCGAAATGGCAAGGCCGTTGGGCCGCTCCCACGCCGCCATCACCTCGCCTACCGGGTCCTTCAGCCCGGCGATGGCCTCCAGCCCCAAGGCCATGGCTTCGATGCGTCCCTCGTTCAGCATCAGGCGATCCAGCAACGCCTTGGAAAGCATCTTGTCGGCGCCGGCTTTCATGTCCAGGGCGTTGGCCTCAAGAATTTCCCGGAGGCGCGTCCTGATCGAAGCGGCGCTTTCCCGTAAGGCAAAATCCTTGGCCGTTGTCGAGGCGCAGGCCAGCGCTTCTCCCGCCTTCCTGGCGGCGACGCCGATGCCCCGCATCAAGGATGCTATGTCTTTATCCGCAGCGTTCATTGTTATCCCCATCGCCTCCTTCACACTTTCAGCGCCGACATTACCTCGTCTATTTCCAGATCGTCCAGCTTGCCGCGCCGCAGGATGGTGACGTCCCGTCCGCGTTGGGCGCACAAGGCGGGATCGGAGGCGGCGGAATAAAGAACGACCGAAGGGCAGCCGGCGGCGGCGATCAGGTGCATGGGGCCGGTGTCGTTGCCGAGGGCGCACTTCGCATCCCCGGCCATAACGGCGATGTCCTGAAAGGTGGTCTGACCGGCCAAGCTTACCGACTCCCGGCATTTATCGGCGATGGCTTCCATGATTTCGATTTCCGCGTCGCCGCCCAGTAATACAGGCTGAATGTCTTTTTCAGCCAGACGTTTTACCACCTCCAGGTAGCGGCGATAGGGCCAGCGCTTGGCCGGGCGTCCGGGAGCGCCGCCGGGAGCGAGCAGGGCATAGGACGCCGAAAGGCCGAAGCGGGAAACATCGGCCTCGGCCCACGACAGGTCGGGAGGCGGCGTCTTTGCGATGCCGGCCATGGCCAACTGTTCGGCCTGGCGCTCGATAGTGTGCATGAAATCCCGCCCGGGGTTGGCGTGGGGGTGCGAGCAGCCGGCGGCGACGCCCGACCACTCCGGTTTCGGACCCGGCCATAACAGGTGGAAATATCGGCAACTGCGATCCGAGGTTTGCAGGTCGTAGATTCTTGCGAACCCGCCGGAGCGCAGGCGGCGCCGCAGTTTCAGCCACTTGCCGACGACAAGGCCTTTCGCTTTGTCATCAAGCCATACCTCGTCGAAATAGCCGCAGGCCTCGGCAAATTCAGCATAGGGCGCGGTGGTCAGCAAGGTGATGCGGGCGTCGCGGTGGTGGGAGCGAATGGCGGCGAACGGCCCCAGCGCCTGCACAAAGTCGCCGAGCGCCCCCAGCTTGATCACCAGAATCCCGGTCATTCGCCTCCGGCTTTCAGGTGCAGGATTTCGTTATAGACCTCCAGTGTCCCGGCGCACATGGCGCTCCTGGAAAAGTTTTCCCGCACGTTTGCGATCGCCTTCTCCGCCAGATTCTTGCGGGCCGGTTCTTTGATCTCCAGCACATGGGCGAGGGCGGCGGCCAGAGCGTCCGCGTCGCCGGGCGGAATCAACCAGCCGGTCTCGCCGTTAATAATCGTCTCCCGCGCTCCGCCGTGATCGGTGGCGATCACCGGGCGGCCGAGGGCCTGGGCCTCAGGCGCCACCCGGCCGAAGGCCTCGGGTTCGATTGAGGCGGAAACCACCACGTCACAAAGCATATAGGCCGCCGGCATGTCGGTGCAGTGATCGACAAAGCGCACCACCTCGCCCAGATTGTATTTACTGACGAGATTCTCTAGTTCATGGCGATAGGCTTTACGGCCCTGGTCCGAGCCGACCAGTATGCAGCGGAGATTGCGGCTTTTCAGCTTGGCGACGGCTTCGATCAACACCGTCTGCCCTTTCCAGCGCGTCAGCCGTCCGGGAAGCATGACCACCGGCATGCCGTCGCCCAGGCGCCAGCGGGCGGCAAGGGCGACGACCCGCTCGGGGTTGATTTTGGCGGAGTCAAAGCTGTTGAGGTCAACGCCCCGGTGAATGATGCGGATTTTTGATGTCGGCACGCCGTAAATCTGGCGGATATGTCCGGCGATAAAAGATGAAATGGCGATCACCCGCTCGCCCCGCGTCATTATTGAATTATAGTAACGCTTGAGCCGGTTGCCGCAGGAGTAGGTTCCGTGAAAGGTAGTGACGAAGTGAACGCCGGCGCGTTTGGCGGCGAAATAGGAACTCCACGCCGGCGCCCGGGAGCGGGCGTGAACGATATCGACGCCCTGGTCCTTGATCAACCGCGTCAGCCGGCCGATGTTGGCGAACATCACCAGCGGGTTCTTGCTGTCGACGGGGAGGGTGAAATGCTCGGCGCGGGCGCGCTTGAGGTCATGAACCATGATTCCGCCGCCGGAAGCCACTAAAGCGCGACCGCCGGCGGCGGAGATGGCGGCGGCAATCTCCACCGCGCCGCGTTCGACGCCGCCGCCGGCGCCTAACGCCGGCAATACCTGCAACACGGTGGCAAAGCGCTCCGCCCCGCCGATGACTTGTGGTTTTTCCGCCGGAGCAACAATGGCGCTATCCGAGGTTTCGTCCATCGTCTAAAAGATCACCATGACTGAAGTCTCAACTCCCCTTGACGCGCCGCCGAGTTCGGCATCCCGCGACGACGGCTCGACTATCGCCTACCACCGCGCCTCTGGCAAGTCTCCAGGCGTGATGTTTCTCACCGGCTTCATGTCCGACATGAGCGGCGGCAAGGCGCTGCATCTGGAAAAATACTGTCGCGCCCGAGGCCGGGCGTTTCTGCGCTTTGACTATCAGGGCCACGGCGCGTCCTCAGGCGCCTTCAAGGACGGAACCATAGGCCGTTGGGTCGATGACGCCGTCTTTGCCCTTGACCGACTGACCGAGGGGCCGCAGGTGCTGGTAGGCTCGTCAATGGGCGGCTGGATCATGCTGCTGGCCGCCTTGCGCCGGCCGGAGCGCGTCGCCGGCCTGCTCGGCGTCGCCGCCGCTCCCGACTTCACCGAAGACATGATCGGCGACCGGTTGACGACGGAACAAAGGGAATGTATCCGACGTGACGGTTTTGTTTCCATTCCGGGCGCCTGCGGCGACAAGCCCCACGTCGTCACCGGCAAACTGCTGGAAGACGGAAGCCGCCATCTGTTGCTGAGAAAGATCATCCCTGTTATCTGCCCGGTGCGGCTGATCCACGGTATGAAAGACGAAGACGTGTCTTGGCAAACTTCATTGCGCCTTTCACAAATGCTGACCTCCGACGATGTGGAGCTTACTTTGGTCAAGAACGGCGGCCACCGTCTGGCGGAGCCGGACGATCTGGACCGCCTGACCGCTGTCCTGGAAGGACTGCTTTAATGGAAAAACGCCCTTCCACCGTGCTGGTTTATGTGGGACTGGATCGGGTCGGCGATTCGTTGCTCAAGCTGCCTTTCGTCAGGGGCCTGAGAACCGCCTTTCCCGAGGCCCGCATCACCTGGCTCGCCGGCAAGGAAACCAGCGTCTACGCCACGATCATGGCCCCCGTGGCGGCGGGACTGCTGGACGAGGTCATCGAGAACGCCGGCGTCGGCCGAACCCCCGGCGAGTTGTGGCGACGCCCCCTGAACGGGCGGCGCTTCGATTTGATCATCGACACCCAAAGGATTTTATGGGCCAGCCTGTCCTTGTGGCGCATCCCCCATCAAACCTTCATTTCACCGGCGGCGCGCTTTATGCTGTCGTCGAAAAAACCGCCGAAGGGTTATCGATTTCCTCCCTCCATGCAGCGCCAGATGCTGGACCTGCTGGAACTGGCCTCCGGCCGCTGTTTCGCGACGCCGGAAGTCCTGGACCTGGAGCCGGGGCGGACGGCGGCGGAGGCGGCGGCGCGGCTGTTGCCGGACGGCCCCGTCTATGTCGGCATCGCTCCCGGTTCGGGCGGCGCCCCTAAATGCTGGCCCCTTAACAACTTCGTCGCGCTTGCCGGGGAACAGGCGGCGCGGGGGCGGATTCCGGTATTCGTTCTCGGCCCGAAAGAAGCAGACTGGAAAGACGATCTGCAACGCGACGTCCCCGAGGCCTTGTTTCCCCTGCAAACGGAAAACCACGACTTTTCGCCCCTGTTCACCATTGCCCTCGCCAAGCGATTCGCGGCGGCGGTGGCCAATGATTCAGGCGCCGGCCACATGTTCGCCGTCAGCGGAACGCCGCTGGTTTCCCTGTTCGGGCGCACGGCGGCGGAAAAGTTCAGGCCGATGAGCCGCCGCCTCACCATCATCAAGGCCCAGGATTACGGCGGTCGCGAACTCTGCTTTATTCCGGTGGATTCGGTGATCGAGGCCGTGGAAAAAGCGCTTGAGAGCGACTCATTGACATAGCGCCGCTATTTGACGTAATCGGCGGCAACAGGCCGTTTTAACCACGTTAAATGATGAATTAACCACGTTAGATGACGAATTAACCATGGTGAATCGGCCTTAAGTCATTGATATCAAACAAAACCACTATCAAAAACTTCGTAAAATGTCGTCATTTGTCATCATTTGTCGTCATTTTGCCCCTCTTTATCAAGGAGACGCCGTCCGCTTTCCCCTCCTTACCAAGGAGGGGTTGGGGGGAGGTTGTTCCGGCGGTTTAAGCGCCGACCATCCCGACCAATGCCTATTTACAATGTCCAACATCCGCATCCGTCCCTGCGAGTTTATTGCAAGGAACATATAGCGAATATAGCCGATGAATTTGCTAAAGGCAAGGATTAATTTCCGGGAATAAATCGGATTAAACGTAGGGGCCGATAACACCCGGCGCCTTATGCCGGCGGCTTTAAAGAGTGACTCATCGTCAGTGGGTAGAGAAGAATTTCTCCCCCTTGCTTCAAGGGGGAGGTCAGGAGGGGGTAAGGGTAACCTCCCCTAACCCCTCCTTCGTAAGGAGGGGAAAGTGCTGAGGCCGCTATGGGTCAATAATTATTGCCGCTGGTATTATCAAGCCCTTCCCCAAAAACTGAAGCCCAAAACATTCAAGTCATTGAAGTGATTCCGGAATCTGCCTTTTTGAAGTGAACCGATGATTTTTCGGGAAGACTCTTCCCGCCGCCCGTCATTGCGAGAAAGCGAAGCCGACGAAGCAATCCAGCCTACGCCGCTTGCCTCCTGCGTCGCTGATGTTCGTGATCGCAATGACGGCAATGAAACGGCTTACCTTTCATCATGCTTTCGCGTCTTAGCGTCTTCGCGTGAAACATGGTCTGTTCACGCGAAGACGCAAAGGCGCCAAGTCATTTTGGCCGCCGTCAAGTCCGCGCCGGGCCGCAGCCCTCCTCGTCTTTGCGAGGATTGCGAGAAGCGGAGCGACGAAGCAAGACGAAGCAACCCATGAAGCGTTTGTTGTTATCTGGATTGCCTCCCGCGTCCCGCGTCGCTGATGCTCGCGGTCGCGGTCGCAATGACGGCAAGGTGGCCGCAGCTTATCCTCGACTTTTTTGCTGAAATTTTTGGGGAAGGCCCTGGATTAAACGTAGAGGCCGATAACACCCGGCGCCCTATGCCTTGTTCCACCCGCCGCCGCAGCTTAAGGTGGTGAGGGATAAAGGGGCTTCGGCAATGAGCGACCTCATTCAATATTGGAAGGATAACCACGAGTGGCTTGCGCCGCTCCTTGCGTCTCTTGCAATTATTGGAGGGGGGCTTGCTTGGGTAATCAATCTACTTAAGGCCAAGCCTGATCCGGGTACTGCCGGCGTTGATCTGGCCATCAAGGCGTTGATCGCCCGGCTTCAGGAAAAGATGGGCGAGGTCGCCGACAAAGATCAACAAATCCGGCAGTTGAAAGAAACCGTCGAGGCGCTGAAAGCGCAATCAGGCCCCGGCATCGCCGAGGCCATGGCGGAGTTGGCGACGGGCAATACGGCAAAGGCCGAGGCCATCTTCCGGCGCGTCATTGACGCCAAAACAGAAGAAGGCGGAGCGGCCTACAAGCAAGCCGCCGCTGCTGCCCGCCACCTCGGCGCTCTCGCCTACCTGCACGATACCGACAAGGCCCTTGTCGCCTACCGTCAGGCGGTGAATCTGGACCCGGACGACGCGGACGGCTGGAATCAACTGGGGCATCTGTTAAGGCGAATCGGCAGCCTGGACGAAGCCGTAAAGGCCTACGAGAAAGTGCTGACCCTGGGTAACCAGGTCAAAGACAAATCCGTCATAGCTATGGCCCTAGGCAACCTGGGCAATGTCTACCAAACACGCGGCGATCTCGACAAGGCCGAGGAGTTCTACCTGAAATCATTGGCGATTGAGAAAGAGTTGGGCGGCAAGGAGGGCATGGCGTCCGACTACGGCAACCTGGGCCTGATCTATAAAACACGCGGCGATCTCGACAAGGCCGAGGAGTTCCTTTTGAAAGCGCTGGCGCTCCATAAAGAGTTGGGCGGCAAGAAAGGCATGGCGTCCGACTACGGCAACCTGGGCTTGATCCACCAAACACGCGGCGATCTCGACAAGGCCGAGGAGTTCCTTTTGAAAGCGCTGGCGCTCCATAAAGAGTCGACCGTTAATAAGCCGGGTTGAGTGCTGATTGAGGCATTATTACGACCCATATGGCGGCGATGAT
>MIAA01000015.1:18223-43772 GCA_001830425.1 Rhodospirillales bacterium RIFCSPLOWO2_02_FULL_58_16 | reverse complement strand
TTGTTTCACCGGACGCCGCATCCATGAACAAGGAATTGGAAACCGCCGTTTACTGTCGAAATTGTTCCCTGTAAAGAAGAATTTTAATTACTTTGGTTTTCTTTTCCCCCGGATGTTTTCCGCATACGCAAAAGCAGAGATTCCGCCGGGTTCGAGTCCATGGCCATTATCTTCCGGATTCTCCTTTCCGGTTGATCACGGATTTGACCGGCGGCCTGCCTGCAAAATTCGAGTCCGATTCGTTCTTTCGGCGTTTGCGCTTGGTCAAGGATATAGGAACTTGGAGACGATAATTTTCCATTCATGAAATTTCCGGGTGAGATACTGATGGGGGCGCAGAGCCGGCTTTTGCCGCCTTCAGTGCCTTATCGTTTTTTTGTGACGGCGGTGATATTTCACGTCGTCGCGTGGGCGCTGATTGCATATTCCGCCGATAGCGTCGTCGGTTTTACGGGCGGATCGGGTCCGATCCTTTCGGCAGTGCACGCCTTGACTCTCGGCGTTTTCATTATGACCATAATGGGGGCCTCGTTCCAGTTACTGCCGGTGGCCACAGGCAAGGCGCTGATGGCGGTATGGCCGTGCAGGGTCGCTTCGTGGCTGTATATTCCCGGCGTCGCGGCGCTGCTTTACGGCTTTGCCGCCGGGGAATACGTCTTTATGGCGGTGGGCGGCGTAATGAGCGTCGCAGCGATGATTGTTTTCGCGGCGCTGGTGGGAGATGTGCTCCGCCGCTCCGGGAGCGGACTGAAACTGCCGGTGATGTACGGCTGGGGAGGGATGGCCTCCCTGTTTGCGTTGACGGCGCTGGGCTTCGCCATGATTGTTGATCAAAAGTACGGCTTTTTACTGGCCGACGTGGACTTCAGGTTGGCCCATATGATTATTGCTGTTTACGGCTTCATGGGGATGTCGGCGATAGGGTACAGCCATATTCTGGTGCCTATGTTTGCCCTGTCCCAGGCGCCTGATGAGGCGCAGGGCGTCATCAATTTTACCATGCATGCCGCCGTCCTGGTTTTGGCGGTGGGAGCGGTGTCGGCAGGCAGCCATGCCGCCCTGTTGATGGCGGCAGCCGGCGCTGTGGCCGTCTCCGGCCTCTACATTCGGACGATGAACCAAACATTAAAACAGGGTATGCGTAAAAAGCTCGGACTGTCCTTCGTTCTGATCAGGGGGGCATGGGGAATGCTGCCCCTTAGTCTTGCCGTCGGCGCCATGGCTTGCGAAGGTTTTTTCGGCGCCCAAGGGGCGGTCCTGTTCGTCTTCCTGGCCCTGTTCGGGTGGCTGCTGACGTTTTTGCTCGGCATTCTGCAAAGGATTATCCCGTTCCTCGCCGCGATGAACGCCGGCAGGGAAGACGGCACGCCTCCGCGCCTGTCGGACTTGGCCGACGAGGCTCCGCTGAAAATCCACGCCGTCTGTCATTTCAGCGCGCTGGCGCTGGTGTCTTGGGGCATCATTTCCGACCATGGCGGTATTGTCATGGCCGGGGGAATTGCCGGTCTCGGCGGGTCGTTGGCCTACCTCTGGTTTACGCTTGACGTGCTGAGACGCTTTGCAAAATTCCGCCTGAAAGGCGGGAATGTCGGTACGAAACAACAACTCAACAAGGGAACTGTTTGATTATGAATCACCTGAGCCTTCACATACTGCAAACGCTTCACCAGGAACATCTGGCGATAATGTCTCTTTTGGAACGCCTGGAGGACCTGCTCGGGCAGAACGGCCCGGATCGGGCGCCGGCTTCGGATAGCGGTCAAATCAAAGGCATTCTCGAAGAACTCGTGAACGTCATGGAAAACGAGATCAGCAACCACTACGCCTTCGAGGAGGGACACCTGTTCCCCCGTTTCTCGCAGTTGGCCGACGCCGGCATTCCGATGATGCTTAAAGGCGAGCACGACGCCATCAGGCCGCTGGCCAAGCGCATTACCGAGCTGGCCCGCGCCGCCCTCGCCGGCGGATTTACCGCCGAGACATGGCGTGAATTCCACTCCTTCGGCATGGAATTGGTGGAGCGGGAGGTGTTTCACGTTCAGAAGGAAGAAATGGGCTTCCTTCCCGGCCTTCAGCATATGCTGGACCCCGCCGAGGACCCCGCCCTGGTCGCCGCCTACGCGGCGATAAAGAACGGCGGATAAAATCTCGACCGGTCGTCATCGGCGCTTGAATTTTCCGCCGGAGTAAATAATGTTCGGATAATACGCATTATGCGTTAGAATAGGTTCAAGTCTTACCAGTTGCAGGGATCAGTGAAAACAGGGGGATATTCATGAGTGACGGGAAGTACCGCCTAGTTACGCGAAGTGACTTTGATGGCCTGGTGTGCGCCGTGATCCTTAAGGAAATGAACCTGATCAATGAGATCAAGTTTGTCCATCCCAAGGATATGCAGGACGGCACCATTCTGGTTTCCGGCAACGATATCACCACCAATCTGCCCTATGTGAGAGGGGTTCACCTCGCGTTTGACCACCACGCCAGCGAGATGATCAGGGTCGAGGTCGATGAGGGGAACTATGTCAACGATCCCGACGCCCCTTCGGCGGCGCGGGTGGTCTATGACTACTATGGCGGTAAACAGGAATTCAAAAGGATCGCCGATGACCTGATGGACGCCGTTGACAAGAGCGACTCCGCCCAGTTCAACGAAGATGAAATTATCAACCCCAAAGGCTGGGTGCTGCTTAACTATCTTATGGACTCGCGCACCGGACTTGGGCGTTTCAAGGAGTTCCGCATATCCAACTACCAGTTGATGATGGACCTTATCGACTTTTGCCGCGATCACGCCATTGAGGAGATATTGGATCTTCCCGACGTCAGGGAGCGGGTCAATCTTTACAAAAGTCATGAGCAAAAGTTCAAGGATCAGATCATGCGCTGCACTACCGTTCACGGCAATCTGGCTGTTCTTGATCTTCGTAAAGAGGAAATGATTTACGCCGGCAACCGCTTCATGATTTATGCGTTGTTTCCCAAAATAAATATTTCCATTCACGTCATCTGGGGGCTGAACAAGCTGAACACGGTGCTGGCCACAGGCAAGTCGGTTCTGAACCGCTCGTCCAAGACCGACATCGGCGGGCTGATGCTTAAGTACGGCGGCGGCGGCCACCATGCGGCCGGCACCTGCCAGATCGACAACGAGGACGCCGACCGGGTGCTCGGCGAACTTATCAAGAAGATCAACAAGGACGGTTGATGATATGTTGCCGCCGATGATGGACGGCTGGCGGAAATCGCCGAAGGCGTTGGCGGTTATGGTTACCATCGCCATGGGCTTGTCGTTGCTGGCCGGCCTCAGCGGCTGCGGCAACGAAGAGTCGCCGTTACGCTATGTCATTGAGGCCGTGCGCGGCGATCCATACGCTCTTTCCGGGGCCGGAACGGAAGAACTGGGCCGCTTTAACGCCGTCTATAGCCAATACGCCGTCCGGCAAAGCGGCGACAAGCAGCTAAATCATTTCCGCGACGCCTTCAAACTGGCGCGCGCCAAGTATGTAAGCGAGATATCGGACGCCAAGCTGATCGACGCCGCCATCAAGGGGGTGAACGAACTGAAGGCCGAGCCTCATTCCCTGCAACCGCCTGTGCTGGTGGAGGCGGCCCTGGACGCCATGATGGCGTCGCTTGATCCCCATTCCAGATACCTCAACCCGGACGAGCTGCGCGAGACCCAGCTTGCCACCAAGGGAGAGTTCGGCGGGCTGGGGATCGAGGTCACTCTTGAGGATGAGACGCTCAAGGTGATTGCGCCGATCGAGGATACCCCCGCCTTCGCCGCCGGCATCAAGGCCAAAGACACAATCACCCACCTTGACGGCGATCCGATCAAGGGCAAGACCCTGACCTACGCCGTCGGGCGCATGCGCGGGAAGCCGGGATCGGAAATCCGCCTGACTATCGCCAGGGAGGGCGCGTCCCCCTTCGACGTCACCATCATCCGCGCCGTCATAAAGGTAAAATCGGTGCGTTGGCAGACCGAGGGCAACGTCGGCTATATCCGGGTCACCGGCTTTAATGAAAATGTCGAGATAAACGTCGAAAAAGCGATGGCGGATATTTCCCTGAAAACAGGGGCGCGTCTCAAGGGGATCGTGCTGGACCTGCGCAACAATCCCGGCGGTCTTCTGATGGAGTCGGTGGCCTTGTCCGATCTGTTCCTTGACAAAGGGCGGATCGTATCGGTGCTGGGGCGCGGCGGCCCGGAGAGCGACCGCGTCTACACCGCCCGAAGCGGTGATTTAGCTTCCGGTTTGCCGATGGTGGTGTTGATTGACGGCGGTTCGGCCTCGGCTTCCGAGATCGTCGCCGGCGCCTTGCAGGATCATCGCCGGGCGACGGTCATGGGCCGACGCTCATTCGGCAAGGGGTCGGTGCAGACCATTACCCCGCTGTCCATGGAAGGCGCGCTGAAATTGACTACCCAGCTTTATTATTCGCCGTCGGGGCGGGCTATTCAAGCTCGCGGCGTCGAGCCTGATATCCTGTTCTCCGTAAAGGATGAAGAAGCCGCCAAGGACGGCCGGCACGAAGCCGATCTTGCCGGCGCCCTGCCTGCGGTTTCGGCAAGCCCGGCCCACTCGCGCATCGTCGTGGATGAAAAAGAATGCCCGCCGGTCGCCAACAAGAATGAAAAGGCCGATCACCAGCTCGGTTGCGCCATAGCCCTGCTCAGCGCCGAATCACAGGAAAAATTCCTGGCTTCCTTCGGCGCCAGGCATTCCATGTAGCTTCATAAAAAAAACGGCGACCCCGCGATGGGACCGCCGTTTTTTACTAACCTGAAATGGTAAGGTTATTTCTTCATGGCCGAGTCATGCTTGGGATCGACCAGCGGATTGTACCCGTCCGGGCGTCCGCCGGAGCAGGCGCTGACGGCGAATATCCCGACGGTCATGACCACAAGCACGGCGACTTTGCTCAACTTCTTCCAACCAAATCCCGACATTCTGAAATCCCCCTCGCTAAAAGTTTCCGGTAATCAGCCCGCAAGCGGGCTGCGTTCTCACCCTGTTAAACAAAACTATCCCGCTGAACATTGCAGAATTCAACGGCTAATTCAATGAGGGATTATACCCTCGTTGAAAACTTGATCAGGCCGTTCGGTCTTTCTTCAGCGCCTCGGCGATGAGGAAGGCCAGTTCCAGGGCCTGGGTGGCGTTCAGACGGGGATCGCAGTGGGTGTGGTAGCGGCTGGAGAGGTCGGCTTCCTTGATCTCCTGGGCGCCGCCGACGCACTCGGTGACGTCTTGGCCGGTCATCTCGAAATGGACGCCGCCGGCTTGGGATCCCTCGGCTTTATGGATGGCGAAAAAGGCGCGGACCTCCTTGATGATATGATCGAAATGACGGGTCTTGTAGCCGTTGGCCATTTTCACGGTGTTGGCGTGCATGGGGTCGCAGGCCCACACCACCTTACGGTCCCCGCCTTTAATGGCGCGGATCAGCGGCGGCAACAGGCGCTCAATGTTGTCCGCTCCCATGCGGGTGATGACGGTCAGGCGTCCCGGCTCGTTGCCGGGGTTCAGTTTGTCGGCGAGGCGGAGCAAGTCGTCGGGCTTCATTGTCGGGCCGGCCTTAAGGGCGATCGGATTGCCGATGCCGGTGAGAAACTCGATATGGCCGCCGTCGATGTCGCGTGTGCGGTCGCCTGCCCACAGCAGATGAGCCGAGGTGTCGTACCAGTCGCCGGTGGTGGAATCGATGCGGGTCATCGCCTGCTCGTAGGGCAATTGGAGCGCCTCGTGCGAGGTATAGAAGGGCGTCTCGCGGATTTGCGGCGTAGTCTCGGAAGTCAAGCCGCAGGCGGCCATGAAATTAAGCGTCTCGGTCAGGCGGTCGGCCAGGTCCTTGTAGCGCTCGGCGAGAGGCGAGCCGGCGACGAAGCCCAGGTTCCACTGATGCACTTTGTGCAGGTCGGCATAGCCGCCCTGGGCGAAGGCGCGCAGCAGGTTCAGAGTGGCCGCCGACATGTTGTAGCTCTGGATCATGCGCTCGGGGTCCGGCCGGCGATCCTTGGCCGTGAAATCCATGGCGTTGATCATGTCGCCGCGATAGCTGGGCAGGGTGACGCCGTCCTTGGTCTCCGTGTCGCTGGATCGCGGCTTGGCCAACTGGCCCGCCATGCGGCCGACCTTGACCACCGGGCAAGCTGCGCCGTAGGTCAGGACCACCGCCATTTGCAGCAGCACCCTGAAGGTGTCGCGGATATTGTCGGGATGAAACTCGGCGAAGCTTTCGGCGCAGTCGCCGCCTTGAAGCAAAAAGGCCTTGCCCTCGGAAACGCGCCCCAGCGCCGCTTTCAGGCTCCGCGCCTCGCCGGCGAACACCAGCGGCGGAAAGCGTCCGAGGCGCCGTTCGACATCGGCCAGCGCGGCGACATCCGGATACTGCGGTATATGCTCGACCGGCTTGCCGCGCCAGCTATCCGGCGCCCATTTTCCAGACATTTCGGAACCCCTTCGCCGTGAAACGAAAATCAGGAAAAAGCCTATACGCCCGAAGGGGGAGATTTTCCAGGGAAAACCTGCTTAAGCCACCACGTCGATGAGCGCCTTGACGAGGTCCGTGTTCTTGCCCAGCGAGATGGCGTCCAGGTACAGGTTGCGCACATAGGCCTGGGACTCAATGATCGACAAATTCAGGTTATTGAGGCGCAAGCCGTTGTCCTCGGCGGCTTTCATCTTGATCAGGGAGGCCGCTGTCTTTTCGTCGATCAGGCTGTTGAACCCGGCAATCTCGTTATCGGTTTGGGTCAGGTAGAAGAGGGCCGAGTCCAAGGCGGAACGGAACGTCGGAAGTATCGAGTCCAACGTAATTTCGGCGGCGTGCAGATCAGCAGCGGCGCGGCTGCGCCCGTCGGCGGTGGACAGTCCTTCGTAGAACCAGGAATCAAGAACGCCGAGGCCGGAACGGGTAATGGTCCCGGAGTACTGGGTGGCGTCGGAGGTATCAAAGCCGGTGGTGAAAGTAACGGCGGCGGTGGAGGCGGTGAAGCTGTCCAACTGAATGGCGCCGCTGCTCAGGCTTACATAGGCGCCGGTGTAGACGCCCGTCGAATCAACAAAACGCTTGAACTGGTTAAGGTCACGGTCGCGGCGCCAGATATAATCGCCCGCTTCCTTGATGGTGTAGTCATAGCCGATGAACGAGCGCCCGACCGAGTTGGTGGCGCCGTTGGTCTGGTAACGGTAGCTGAAGTCGCTCTGAGGTGTGCTGCCGAGAAGGTTCGGGGTATCCCTGGTTGATTCCGCTTCGTAGTTTATACGTTTCAGCAAGGCGTCAAAGGCGGAAGCATGTCCGGGAAAACTGGCGGAGTCCCCGTATTGGGCATTCCAAACGCCGGTCACCATATTATTGAGCAGGGAATCGATAGCATCGCCCCTGGCGACGACGCGCTCAATAAAATCCGTGGCGGCGGATAGTTCTTTCCGGAGAGCCTGAAAGCCGCCGGCTTCCAGGTTGATGGCGTTGATTTTCTGCTTGGTGTCGGAAGATATCGTCTTTTGAGCGAGTTCCACCTTATGCGCGTTGAAGCTGTTAAGCTGTAACGACAGCAGAATATTACCGATGCTTCGGGTATCGACAGGCGATAGTATGGTCATGGCGCGCCTTCTGCCGACATACGCTCAAGCACGACGGCTTCCCCGGATTCTCCGGAAAATACCCATCATCCCATCAATATTAACATTTTATTAAGCATAATAGCAACTGACCAGTGGCCGACTGTCGATAACAAATTAAATTGATATCTATTTATTTTACAGCGGCCAGCATGGGGAGAGGCGTCCGCCCATACGCAGAGGCGCTATGTGGCGGGCCAGGCCGGTGCGGTCATCGGTTTCGACGTAGACGGCGCACAACGTAGCCTCGCCGTTCGCCGGCTCCAGCCGTTCCTTGTTAACTTTCCTGGTGAAACGCGATATCGCCTCTGTTTTCTGCATGCCGATGACCGAGTCGTAGTCTCCGCACATGCCCACATCGGTAAGATAGGCGGCGCCGCCGCGCAATATCCGGGCGTCGGCGGTCGGCACATGGCTATGAGTGCCGATGACCATCGACACCCGTCCGTCCATGGCGTGGCCCATGGCCATCTTTTCGCTGGTCGCTTCGGCGTGGATATCAATGATTATGCAATCAACGGTCTCGGCCAGACGATGTTCGGCCAAAACCTTCTCGACGGCGGCAAACGGATCGTCCAGCGGGTCCATGAACAGGCGGCCCAGGGGATGGATAACCAACACCTTGCGGCCTGTGGATGTTTTGAAGACGCCGACGCCTTTGCCGGGCGTGCCTTTCGGGTAATTAATCGGACGCAGCAGCCGGGGGTCGCCGTCGATATAGTTCATGATCTCGCGCTGGTCCCAGACATGGTTGCCGGTGGTGATGACATCGACGCCGGCCTCGTAGAAAGCCTTGCATATCGTGTCGGTAATGCCGAAGCCATGGGCGGCGTTCTCGCCGTTGACGACGACGAAATCCAGTTCCAGGCGGCGGCGCAGTTCCTTGAGATTGTCCATCACTACCGTTCGACCGGAGCGACCGACGATATCGCCGCAAAACAGAATCTTCATGCCGCCCTTCCCGTCCTGAAAGCTCCTTGCTCGGTGACTATCCGGTCAAGCTGTTGATCATAGCCGTCTCGCGGCGTCGTTTCCATGCGTTGCGCCTCAAAGGCAAGTCCCACCGCCGTCACCCGTTTAATAGCGCGTAACGCTCCCAGGGTGCGGTCATAATAGCCGCCGCCTTGGCCCAGCCGGTAACCGTCTTTATCAAACGCCAGCAACGGACAAAGCACCACCTCGGGCGTCACTTCCTCGGCGTCGCTTCCGGGTTGACGGGTTCCATGACTGCCGTTTTCCAGCTCCATGCCCGGACGCCATCGGCGAAAGACCAGCGGGGCGCCCGGCTTCGTCACCACCGGCAACGCGCATACATAGCCGAGGCCGTGAAGGCGGCGGAGTAGCGGTTCGGCGTCGATCTCGCCGCCTATCGCCAGATAACCGGCGATAACGGCTCCCGGCGCCGGGAAATTCATTTCTTTCATCGCCGCCAGAAAGTTGTCCTTCAGGCGTTGAGCCGCCCCGTCCGCCGCATGACGAGCGTCCCGGCGCTCCGCCCGCGCCCGCGTACGCTGACGTTTTTTTTGTTCATCAATGGACATGAGAGGCCTTAAAATAACGAGGCGGCGCCACATAAGCCGTTAGCCGTAATTCCTCTGTGGCCTGTAGGTACAGGTGGGCGCCATATACCGAACCCACGGGTCCGGCAGGGACAGCTCCCTAGAGAAAAATATTGGCCCCAGGGATTTTATTGGCCTGACGCGCTACGCAGCAACCGCCTCATCTATGAATCTAGGACTCTTCCAGGCTTTTCGCAATGTCTTCGATGCGCAGCGTCAACTTTTCTATTCGGGAACCGATCATATTCTCGGCATCCCGGCGGGCTGATGCGTTCTTATCGGTAGAACGAAATGATTCCAGCTCGGCATAGGCGTCGGAAAGCTCGTCGGCAACCAACAGACTCGCCATCACCAACAGGCGGGCGTCGCCGACCTGACCGATGGACGCCACCAGTTCGCCGATTCGCTTATCCACATAAGCGCCCAGACGCGCCAAGTGCGCCTCCTGGCCGTCGTCGCAGGCGATCTGATACTTGCGCCCGTTGATGGCGACCGTAACCTGAGCCATATGCTAACTTTCAAGAATCGTTCTGAGGCGATTGATGGCGCCGTCAAGTCGCGCCGAAACGATATCGTTGACTTCCTTCAGCGTTGAATTTTCTTTCCGCAGTTCATCCGACTCTTCGGAATCAACCCGGTCGTTACTTAGGGAGGGGCGCGCCTTAACCGCCGCTTCCATCCGGGTCACGGCCTGATCGAGCCGCTCCCAGGCCTTTTGCGGCTGAGCCGATTTCATGATTTCCGCGCTGTTCGTCCTGTTGGTCACCGGGTTCTTTCCCCCTTGCCCGAAGCTGATGCAGAATATGACTTGACGCCGGAGGGCGTCAACCGTCAACAATTGGCTGTTCACGAAGTAGAGTGTGCTTTAGAAAAGCGTATGCCGTAAAACAATAAGGCCAGGGAGGAACGAATGTCGGTTCGTGTAGGGATCAACGGGTTCGGTCGGATCGGTCGTTTGACCTTAAGGGCGCTTATCGAGTCGGGACGCACCGATATCGAGGTGGTCGGCATCAACGACCTGGGGCCGGTAGAAACCAACGCCCATCTGCTCAAGTATGATTCGGTCCACGGCGCCCTCTCCGGCGATATCAAGGTCGCCGGCAACACCATGGACGTAGGTCGCGGCCCGATCAGGGTCACCGCCGAGAAAGACCCTTCAAACCTGCCTTGGGGCGACCTCGGCGTCGATATCTGTTTTGAATGCACCGGGATTTTCACCGCCCGCGACAAGGCGGCGGCGCACCTGAAAGCGGGCGCCGGGAAAGTTCTGATCTCGGCGCCCGGCAAGGACGCCGACCTGACCGTGGTCTACGGCGTTAACCACGGCAAGCTGACGTCTGCGCACAAGATCGTCTCCAATGCGTCATGCACCACCAACTGTCTGGCCCCGGTGGCCGATGTGCTGAACAAGGCGGTAGGCATCGACAAGGGCTTCATGACCACGGTCCACGCCTTCACCGGCGACCAGAACACCACCGACGCCCTGCACAAGGACTTGGGCCGGGCGCGCGCCGCTTCCCTGTCGTTGATCCCCGCCTCCACCGGCGCCGCCAAGGCGGTCGGTCTGGTGCTGCCGGAGCTGGCGGGCAGACTGGACGGCGTCGCCATCCGCGTTCCCACTCCCAACGTCTCGGCGGTTGATTTATGCTTCATCGCCAAGCGAAGCACCACCATCGAGGAAATCAACAGCGCCGTCAAAAAGGCCGCCGAGGGTTCGCTTAAGGGCATCCTCGGCTATACGGAACTGCCGCTGGTGTCGGTGGATTACAACCACAACTCATTGAGTTCCTGTTTCGCCGCTCCCGAAACCAGGGTGATGGACGGCACGCTGGTGCGTATCCTCACCTGGTATGACAACGAGTGGGGATTCTCGTGCCGCATGCTCGACACCGCCCTGGCGCTGCATAAAGCGGGGTAGGGATTATTTTTTCGGAGCGTGGGCGGCGAGGAAGGCTTTGACCGCTTGACGCGCCGCCGCCTCCATCTCGCCGGGGGCAGTCGCCGCCGCCATGCCGAGAAGACGGCGCAGGTAAAGGTCGCCGCGCAACATGGCAAAAAACAGGCGGGCCGAACCCAGCGGATCGGCAACGCCGAGGATTCCACTGCCGTCCAGGTCGGCCAGATAAACGGCCAAGTTTTCCGCCGCCTGCTTGGGGCCGGATCGATAAAAGGCCTCGGCCAGTTCCGGAAAGCGGGCGCTCTCGGCGATGACGACGCGGAAAGTAGCCAGACTCTCCTCCGCCATGACCAACTCCAGAAATTGCCCGGCGATGCCGAGCAGAACTTCTTCATGATCGTCGCCGTGAAGCTTGTCAGCCGCAGCGGTAGTTGTAACGGCAGGCATCAGCCGGCCGCATTTGTCACGAATGATGGCGCCGAAAAGGGCATCCTTGGCGCCGAAGTGACTGTAAATAGTCTGCTTGGCGACGCCGGCCTCCCTTGCAATAGCGTCCATGCCGGCGGCGCCGTAGCCGCTTTCCAGGAAGACACGGGTCGCCGCCTTGAGAATGGCGTCGCGCTTGGGCGAGGCCTTGCCGCTATCCCCGGTGGGTTGGTGCTTTTTCGCCATATTAAATCTTGCTGTTGATCGTCGGCCTGAATATATAGTAGGCTGGACTGGACAGTCTAGTCTAGTCTAATCTAATTCTCTGTCATGACCGGATGATCCGATGCCTTTGAAAGTTCGCTTTATGTTTGCGGTCGGTCTCGCCGTAACTGCCGCCCTCGGCATTGCCGCCGGGATTTATTTGTTCGCTTATTCCTCCTCCGGCGCGCCGCAGAATGTTTCGACACCTCCAGCTCCGCCGGTTACTGTGGCCCCGCCGATCAAACGGGAAGTCATCGATTGGAATGAATTCACCGGCCAATTCGCTCCGGTCGATTACGTCGAAGTGCGGGCCATGGTCGGCGGCTACTTGACCGAAATCCATTTCATCGACGGTCGCTCGACGCAGAAAGGCGACCTTCTTTTCGTTATTGATCCCCGACCGTTCGAGATCGCCTTAGCCTCGGCGCGGGCCAGGCTCGATCAGGCTGTCTCCAGCCTTGAGTTCGCCGACCGTCAATTAACCCGCGCCGGCGAGCTTAAACAGCACGACAATCTTCCGCAGAGCACGCTGGACCTACGCCGGAGCGAATCGCGAGGGGCCGGCGCGGCGACGGAAGCCGCTCGGGCCGCAGTGCGCGAGGCTGAACTTAATCTGCAATTCACCCGCGTCACGGCTCCAGTGACAGGGCGGGTCGGCGCCCGACAAATCAGCATCGGCAATCTGGTAACGGCAGGCGGCGCCGGCGGCAACGCCGGCGGCGGCACGCTGTTGACCACTATCGTGTCGCAAGATCCCGTCTACTTCAATTTTGACATGAGCGAGGCCGATTATCTCGCCTTCCGACGTTCACGCAGGGATGCCGCGACTGACGACGAGTTGGACGCGCCTGTGCAGTTGCGTCTGATGGACGAGGCTGATTGGACGCTTCAGGGCCGATTGACATTCATCGATAACCAAGTGGATCGGACCAGCGGCACCATCCGCGCCCGCGCCGTCATAGCCAATTCAAACCACTTCATAACGTCAGGCGCCTTCGGTCGCATACGCATGCCCGTCTCCGCGCCTTACGAAGCGCTGCTGGCGCCGGACGCATCAGTCGTCACCGATCAGAACCGCAGCGTCCTGATGACGGTTGCGGCTGATGGGACGGTGGTTCCCAAGCCGGTTGATGTCGGGCCGCCGGTCGATGGGCTGCGGGTCGTGCGATCAGGCATATCGTCCGATGACCTGATCATCATCAACGGACTGATCCTTGCCCGCCCCGGCGCCAAAGTGACACCGCAGCCGGACAGTGCTGCGGGCCGGACGCCGCTTGCCGGCGACAAATAGGGGGAGCCGGGCGCTCATGCGTTTATCGCACTTCTTTATCGACCGGCCGATCTTCGCAACGGTCATCTCTTTGCTGATTACCATCGTCGGCGCCATCTCCTATTTCAAGCTGCCCGTCGCCCAGTATCCGGAGATCGCTCCGCCTACGATCATAGTCAGCGCCTCCTATCCCGGCGCTTCGGCCAAAGTGGTCAGCGACACGGTGGCGACGCCGTTGGAGCAACAGATCAACGGCGTTGAAAACATGCTCTATATGAGCAGTCAAGCGACCGGCGACGGCAACCTGAGACTGACCATAACCTTCGCCCTGGGATCGAATCTGGACACAGCGCAAGTGCTGGTGCAGAACCGCGTCGCCATCGCCCAGGCGCGCCTGCCCGAAGAAGTCAAGCGCATCGGCGTGACGGTGGCGAAGAACTCGCCGGATATGCTGATGGTGATCCATCTAACATCGCCTGACGGCTCACGCGACCAACTCTACATTTCCAATTTTGCCACCCTCCGGATCATGGACGCTCTTGCGCGTCTGAGCGGCGTAGGCGACGTGCGCGTGTTTGGAGCGCGTGACTACGCCATGCGCGTGTGGCTGGACCCTGAACGGGCATCTGCCCGCGACCTGACCGCCGGAGAGGTGATCAAGGCGCTGCAAGGGCAGAATGCGCAGGTAGCCGCAGGCACGCTCAACGCCCCGCCCATGCCGGACCAGGCCGCCTTCCAGCTCAGCGTGCATACGCAGGGCCGCCTTGTTGATCCCGAGCAATTCGGCAAAGTAATCGTAAAGACTGACGCCGACGGGCGCGTCACCCGCCTCAAGGATATCGCCCGCATCGAGTTGGGCGCCCAGGATTATAGCCTCAACGGTTACCTCAACCGGCTCAACGCCGTACCTATTGTCATTTTTCAGCGCCCCGGCTCCAATGCGCTGGAGACGGCCGATCGTGTGCTGGCTAAGGTTAAAGAGCTGTCGAAGTCGTTCCCTGCGGGGGTGCGCTACGAGGTTCCCTACAATCCGACCGAGTTCATCGCCAAGTCGGTGTCGGCCGTCAATAAGACCATCTTTGAGGCTATCATCCTCGTGGTGGTTGTGGTCGTGCTTTTCCTTCAGACGTGGCGGGCCTCAATCATACCGATGGTGGCTATCCCGGTATCGTTGGTGGGAACTTTCGCCGTCCTCGCGGCCATGGGCTACTCGCTTAACAACCTGTCGTTGTTCGGGTTGGTATTGGCCGTGGGCATCGTTGTGGATGACGCCATCGTCGTGGTCGAAAATGTCGAGCGCCGCATTCGCGAAGGCATGATGCCCGGAAACGCCGCGCACCTGACCATGGACGAGGTGGGCAGCGCGCTGGTGGCGATCGCTCTCGTGCTGTGCGCCGTCTTCATCCCGGCGGCTTTCGTTCCCGGCATTTCCGGCCAGTTCTTCCGCCAGTTCGCAGTGACCATCACGGCGTCAACCGTAATATCGCTGATCATCTCTTTAACGCTTTCTCCCGCTCTGTGCGCCTTGTTGTTTAAACCTCATAAAGAGCATGACGTTCACGCCGCGTCGGTCTGGGCGCGCCCCGTCATTATATTCTTCGCCGCCTTCAACCGCAGCTTTAGCCGCCTGGCCGGCGGCTATGGGACAATGACCCGTCGGGTTATCCGTATGTCGGCAATTATGCTCGTGCTGTACGGAGGGCTTATCGGCCTGACCGGCTACGAGTTCATAAACACCCCCAAGGGATTCCTTACCGAGCAGGACCAGGGTTACCTCATCAACATCATCCAACTGCCGGCCGGGGCGTCGCTGGCGCGCACCGATGCGGTGGTCAAACGCGCCGTGGACATCATGCTCGACATTCGCGGAGTCGCCAACGCTGCGGTATTCAGCGGCCTGGACGCCTCGACCTTCACCAATGCCTCTAATTCCGCCGCCATCTTCATTCCGTTGAAGCCGTTTGAGGAACGCGCGGCGCAAGGGCTGCGCTCGTCCGATATCCTGGCCGAGGTGAGGAAGCGGCTGGCGGTAATCCAAGAGGCTATGATCATTACCGTGCAGCCCCCTCCGGTGCGCGGCATCGGTAGCGCCGGCGGGTTCAAGATGATCATTCAGGACAAGGCCGGACACGGCTCCAAGGCCCTCGAAAATGTGGCCTTCGACATGATGATGGCGGCCAACATAACTCCCGGTCTGGTTAATGCATTCACCCTCTTCAACACGCGGACGCCCAGCATCTACGCCGATATAGACCGCGTTCGGTCGCAAATGCTCGGCATCTCCATTGACCGGGTGAACGAAGCGTTGCAGGTCTATCTCGGCTCGACCTTCGTCAACGAATTCAATTTCCTGGGACGGACCTACCGGGTTACCGCGCAGGCCGACAGCCCTTTCCGCGACGACCTGCGCGACATCGCCTCGCTTAAGGTCCGCAACGATCACGGTAAGATGGCGCCCATAGGCTCGGTTGCGTCGTTCCGCTACGACAGCGGCCCCTACCGCGTGCCGCGTTACAACCTATATGCAGCCGCCGAGTTGCAAGGCGCCGCAGCGCCGGGATATTCGTCGAGTTATGCCCTTGCTGCCATGGAGCGGCTTGCCGCCGAGCGGCTGCCGGAAGGCTTCGGCTTTGAATGGACCGAACTGGCGTTGCAGGAGAAAATGGCGGGGGATCAAGGGCTGCTGGTATTCGCGGCGTCGGTGTTGTTCGTTTTCCTGCTCCTGGCCGCCCAGTACGAAAGCTGGTCGCTGCCGCTGGCGGTAGTGCTGATTGTGCCTATGTGCCTATTGGCCGGCGTGTCCGGCCTGATCGTGCGCGGTCTGCCCATCGACATTCTGGCGCAGATCGGCTTCATCGTGCTGATCGGCTTGGCCGCCAAAAACGCCATCTTGATCATTGAATTCGCCCGGCAGGCCGAAATAGAGGGGATGAGCCGGGTGGAGGCCGCCATACACGCGGCGCGCACCCGCCTGCGTCCGATCCTAATGACTTCGCTCGCCTTTATCCTTGGCGTGACGCCGCTTGTCTGGGGCGTCGGGGCCGGCGCCGAAATGCGCCGGGCGCTTGGAACCACCGTGTTCTCCGGCATGATCGGCGTAACCGTCTTCGGCCTGATCTTCACGCCTGTCTTCTATGTTGTGATTCGTGCGGCGGCCGCCCGCTTGTCGGCGGCAACCCGCAGCCAACCTCTGTCGGCCCTCAATTCTTCCGGCGAATGACGATGGCGATGACGCCGTCATTTTCGGTTTTTTCCACCAGTTCGTGACCGGCGCTCTTGCAGAAGGCCTCGAAATCAGCAACGGCGTTGGCGTCGGTGGCGAGGATTTCGATGATGTCGCCGGACGCCAGTTTCTTCATCGCCTTGGCGGCGCGAAGGACGGGAAGCGGGCAAACAAGCCATCTCGCATCAAGGGTCGTCTTCGCCATGCCGTCATCCAAACTCTTATGCCAATTCAAATTATCTTTAACCTCCCCTTGCCCCTCCTTAGTAAGGAGGGGAATAGTGAAGAGGCCTTAGTAAGGAGGGGAAAAGTTCCTCCCCTTACCAAGGGGAGGTCAGGAGGGGTTACTCTTCCCAGACAACTTCATAAAGGATGATCGGGTCGGCGAACCCCTTCATCGCGTAGGGGCCGCGATTGGTGAAGTTTATCTTTCCGCCGGCGCAGATGCCGCGCACGATCTCGGAGACGAATATCTGTTCCGACTGGGCCTTGTCAACGATACGCGCCGATAACTGAACCGTGGTGCCGAACAGATCGTCGTCCTCGGCTATCGGCTCGCCGGCGTTGATGCCGATTTTCAGGTGCAGCGGCAGGTCGGGATCGGCCTTGTTGTGGGCCGCCGCCTTCCTTTGAATGAAGATCGCCGCCTCGACGCCGTTGGAGGTGGAAGAAAACGACGCCATGATGCCGTCGCCGGTGTGCTTGATCTCCTTGCCGGTAAACTCGGTGAGAGCGTCGCGGACGATAACGTTGTGGGCGCGCACCACTTTCTGGGCCACGGCGTCGCCTCTGCTTTGGGTGAGGGCGGTGGAGCCGACCATATCGGTGAACATCACCGTGATCGGCCCCGTCTTTTCGTCTTTATCCTTGGGCTTGTTCCATTCGACGAGGGCCTTTGCCAACTTGTCGCCGGCGCCGGACTGTTCGCCCAGGTAGTTGTTCATGGCGTTGCGTCCGGCCTGGAACATCTGCATATAGCGGGCGTCGGCCAACAGATAATCCGCATACTTGCCGGCGAAGACTTTGGCGTCCTCCTTCTTGAAACCCATGACCTGGACGCAATCGCCGATAATGGCAACCGCCGATTTTTCATCCAGATTGCGTTCCTGACTTAGTATTTCGCAGGTTCCGGCGAGGAACAGATTGACGCCGAATTTGTTAAAACTGTCCAGATTCGGCTGGGAGACCATGACCTGGCTTAACGCCTCGCCGAGAAATTTCATCATGAACTTTTTTTGTTCATTGGCGTGGGCGGACAGGGGTTCTTCCTTCCCTGCGTCCTCTTTAACTTCTTCCGTTTTTTCCTCAGCTTCTTCTCCGGTCTCCTCCTCATCTTCCTCCTCTGCTTCGGCCAGAGCCTTTTCCGCCTTTTCAGCGGCTTTGTCGGCGTCGACGGACTTCTTCTCGACCTTCGGCGGGGAACGTTTCGGCGGCGGCGCCTGTCGGCGGGCGACCGGCGCGGCGCCATGACTCGACAGGCACAGCGTCTCCTTGGACAGGAAAACGCGGTACATGGAAATCATGCTGAGCACGAAGACGACGCTGAAAGTGACGAACATGGCATTGCTCTGGGCGTTAATGCTCATCGAGGTTCCGCTCATCCACACCATGGTCATCCAGGTGAACAGGCCGGCCAGGACTATGCTGAAAAGCATAACAAACAACAGCTTGACGATAATGCCGGTGAGGGAAGACCCGGTTTCTTTCTTGGCCGGCTTTGCCTTGCCGGCCTGTGCTTTGCGGACTGCCGGCTCATCATCATCATCGTGTGAATCGGCCGGAGGGATCTTCGGCTTGGGTTCTATGGCCTTGGGTCTCTGGAAAGGAGGCGGCCTTTTTTGCGCGGGCTTTTCAGCGGACTTCTCGCCGGAACGAAGCGCGCCGCCGACGCTCGGCCCCATGCTCTTGTCGGCGGCGGCCCCCTTAAGGTTGGGACTTATATAGACGACCACTTCATCGCTTAGTCCCGTCGCATCATCATAGGTTTCCCGGATCACCCTGACGCCGCCAACGCCTGACACCTTGCCCATGACGACGGCGTCCTGGATGGCCGTGTCTTTCTGAGTCCTCGAATATCGGGACATCATTTCCCAATGTCCCTTTTGCAGGACATGGACTTCAAAGCTTATCGCAAGGGCCATTCTGCGCCTCTCGGATCGGAACCTGAACAAGGCTCATTTCAGCAAGCTCAAACGAAAGCGACAGCGCGCCTTTCGATGACCGCCGCACCAAGTATAATGTTAAACGTGAAAATTATTAGGAAATTGCTAACAGGAGGCGTCGGCGTCAGGTTTTTTTGTTGGTCCTGACGCGCCCTAAATCAGGCCTTGATGCCGAGATTCTTGAACCGCTTGTTGAATTTCGCCAACTGACCGCCGCTGTCCATCAGGCGGTGAATCCCCGTCCACGCCGGATGGGTCTTAGGATCGATATCCAGTTTCAATACATCGCCCTCCTTGCCCCAGGTGGAACGTGTATCGTATGTGCTGCCATCCGTCATCTGGATGGTGATCGCATGATAATTCGGGTGGATATCTTTCTTCATGGCGCTCTGACTCCGGTCAATAATTTCCCCTATATACCCAAGCATCGCCGATGGTTCAAGGGGTTCAATCAATCTCTATGATCGCCCGCATCCGCCCGTCGGAGAAATGAGCCAACTGTTGATGAAAGGTTCGGGAAAGGAAGTCATCAATCTTCACCACCGGATTCAGATGGTAAAGGATATCGGCAAGAAATGTATTGAGCCGCTTATTATCGAGCGACTTGGCGATAATGAAAGTGGGGAAGTTCTCGGCGGTCAGGCCGATAAACTCATAGCCGTGAGTTCGCACAAATTCGTTGACCGCCTCGACCACGCCGAAGTCCAACGAACGGGCATAATCATGATTGGCGTAATCATGCCCCAAGATAAGCCCGTCATCCTTTACTTTCGGTGCGAAGAGTTCAATGTCCTTCAGGACATGCTCGTACTTATGATTGCCGTCAATGTAGATCCAATCAAACGTGCGGTCGGGGAATTCACGGCAGGCGTTGAAAGAAAAATCCCTGTGGATTTCGATGACGCCGGAACTGATTTCCGGCTCAAACCTGCAAAGAACCGCCTGATGGCGCGCCTCTCCGTCCCCGGCTTTATTCTTTTCATTGTCCGCGTAATCATCTTTGGCGTCAGCCAGCGCCCAGGGATCGATCAAATGCAGTTTTGCCGGATGATTGGCGTCAATAACGGCGCGGGAAAAATCACCGGTGTTTACGCCGATCTCGGCAACCGCGCCGCCTTGGGGAAGGTGAGGCAAAAAAGCTTCTCTGGCGTTGGAAAATATGTACAAGGCGGTTTATCTCTACAAGGAAGCTACGGTTCTTTCCGGCGGAAAGAACAGCGTGACGGTTGTTCCGTTATTAACCTCACTTTTAATGTCAAGCCTCCCGCCGTGCAACTCTACAAGCTTTTGACATAGACTAAGCCCAAGGCCGGTGCCCTCGTGATGTTTTGAATAGGCGCTGTTGATCTGCTCAAAAGGCTTCAACGCTTTCAGTATGTCTTGTCCGGACATGCCGATGCCGGTATCGGACACCGCTATGTAGATGGAGCCGTTGCCGTTACTCCTTGCCGAGACGGTAATTTCACCGCCGGCGGGGGTGAACTTTATGGCGTTGGAAAGCAGGTTATTGATTACCCGGACCAGCGTAGTTTCATCGCCGCGAAACATGGGCAGATTATGTTCGATATTCGTAGATATCCGGATTTTTTTGGCTTCGGCCAAGGGAGCGGCTATTTTGGAGGAGGCGTGAATGAGCGAGGCGACAATCAGGTCCTCTTCAACCAGCTCATATTTTCCCGCCTCAATTTTGGATAGATCGAGAACGCTGTTTATAAGGCGGACGAGAAGCCTGCCGCTGTCGTAGATGTCTTTAGCGTATTCCTCATAGTGACGATCTCCCAGCGGCCCGAAGACATGGGTCTGCATTATCTCGGAAAACCCGATGATGGCGTTTAAGGGCGTCCGCAAGTCGTGACTCATGGCGGCGAGGAATGCCGATTTGGCGTTATTGGCAAATTCAGCCTCTTTTTTTGCTTTTTGCAGGGCTATTTCGGTCTGTTCGTGATCGGCAATTTCAGCCCTGAGTTCATCGGTGCGCCGCATAACAAGGTAGACCAGCAAACCGACCACGACGGCTACGCCGCCGCCGCCGCCCCAAAACCATTTTCGCCCCGGCCAGGTTTTCGTCCACCCCCCGTTCGGCAAGCCGGCCAATTGCCATGACCCGTGAGGCAGGGAAATATCCAGCTTCACCGAATCGGCGTCGAAGACGGCCTGATCGCCGAAAAATACCGCCCCCGAAGCGCCGAGGCCGTCCTTGCCGCGCAAAGCATATCGCATCTTGCCGGAACCGTCGATAACGCCCCCGGCTTTGAGCAAGGGATCAAGATCAATAAGAATGATCGAAAAGCCCCAAAAACGTTCTTCTCCCGGCGCGCCGTTTCCCGCCGGAACGTAAATGGGATTACGCCCGATCAACGCCTCTCCTCCTTGTTTTAATTTAACCGGGCCGGCGATAACGAACTTGCGCTCGGCGATGGCTCTTTCGGCGGCTTCGCGGCGAGCCGGATCGGCCAGCAGATCATGCCCCTTCGCCGCCTCGTTCCCTTTGAGGGGATGGATATAAGTAACCACCGCGCGCGGAGCCAATTGGAGACTTCTTATGTCCTGATGATTCACCATCAAGTCCGTTGCAAAAATATAAAAATCGTCTTCGCTGAATGTCGGATAGACTTTGGCGAAAGCGGCCAAACCGTGGACCAGGGTCAAGCGGGAATTCAGCGCCGCTTCAAGTTTGGCGCGGACGGTGCTTAATTGGGTAAGAACTTGAACGCGGTGCGCCAATTTAAATGCTGAAGTTTGGCTGAAATCTTCGTAAACGACGGCAACCAGGACAGCTATGGCCGCAACAAAACCCGCAAATATGGGAACTGAATGGCGCAAGACAGCCCCCTACCGAATGAGATTATTATCCACGCCCTCAGGGTATCATATTTCAGATTGAGACGCTATCAAATCCCGGCGCCGGATCAGTCCTTTATCTCGGCCTTGAGCGTTTTATACATCTGATAGGCTTTTTCCGGCGTTTCGTTGTTGTGAACGACGGCGCTCACCGCTTGGATCATGGCGACGGGGGAGTCCGACTGGAAAATATTGCGTCCCATGTCAACGCCTTTGGCGCCCTGGTCGATGGCTTTATAGGCCATGGTCAGGGCCTCCGGTTCGGGCAACTTTTTGCCGCCGGCGATGACGATGGGCACCGGACAGCCGGCGGTGACTTTCTCAAAGCCTTGCTCGATGAAGTAGCTCTTGACGTAATGAGCGCCCAGTTCGGCGGCGATCCTGGTGGCCAGGCCGAAATAGCGGGCGTCGCGCGCCATGTCCTTGCCGACGCCGGTGACCGCCAGCGTGGGAATGCCGTAGCGGGAACCTGCGTCAACCAGCTTGATGATGTTGCAGATGGATTTGTGCTCGAACTCGGAGCCGATATAAATCTGCGCCGCCATCGCTGCGGCGTTGAGGCGGATGACGTCCTCGATATCAACGGCCACCGTCTCGTTGGACAACTCGCTGAGAATGGAGTTGCCGCCGGAGCAGCGCAGCACCACAGGCTTGACAACCCTGGACGGAATGCACGAGCGCAATGCGCCACGGGTACACATCAGGACGTCGGCGTAGGGAACCAATTTCATAATGCCGATATCGATGCGCTCCAGTCCCGTCGTCGGCCCCTGGAAATAGCCGTGGTCGAAAGCCAGCATGACGGTGTTGCCGGTCTTGGGGTTGAATATCCCGGCCAGCCGGTTCTGCATGCCCCAGTCCAGCGCGCCTGCGCCTTTGAGGAAAAAGCCCTCGTTGACCGGCGGGACGCCGATGCCGAAATCCTTGCCGTCCTTGATGTCGTCTAAATCAGCCATGTGAAAATCTCCGGATTAAAGGGATAAAACAAATCATCTGAGGCAGGCCGCCATGTTGCCGCCGTCAACGGTGAGGATGTCGGCGGTCGAGGCCTTGGCCTTGGCCAGATAAATAAAGGCCTGGGCGACATCCTCGGCGGTCACCTCGCGGCCCAGCAGATTGCCGGCCATGTAGGTTTTTTCATCAATGCCTCTGGCGCCGGCCCTGGAGGCGATCATCCCGTCGGTCAGCAGGCCGGAGCGGATGCGGTCGGCATTGACGCCGCCGGTGCGGATGCCGTCGCCTCCGTGATCGAGCGCGTATTGGCGCACCAGAAACATGGTCGCCGCCTTGGGCAGTCCGTAGGGGCCGAAGTCCTTGCCGGGGTTGACCGCCTGTTTGGAGGTGTTGAACAGCAGGCAGCCTCCGATCCCCTGGGCGCGCATGATTCTGACGGCGTTTTGAGCCACCGTCTGATGACCGAAAAAGTTAAGCTCGAAACTTTTGCGCAAAATTGCTTCATCGACCTCGCCGATGGTTCCCTGCCATGCCGCTCCGGCATTGGAAACGACGATATCGACGCCGCCGAAGGCCTCGCATATTCCGGCGAAGGCGGCGCCGACCGAATCCGGGTCGGTAACATCGCACCCCAGGGCCAGAGCGCCGCCGCCGATTGCTTTCGCCGTCGCCTTGGCCGCGTCTTCATCCAGATCGAGGACGGCCACCGCCGCGCCCTCGGCGACGAAGGCCTTGGCGACGGCGGCGCCGATAACGCCGCCGCCGCCGGTGATTGCCGCCACATAACCGGCGAAGGGCTTGGGGGCGGCGTCACCCAGCTTGGCCCGCTCAAGCGGCCATAATTCGAACTCTATCAGGTCGGCCTCGGGAGCGCTTTCGTAAGTTCCGACGGACTCGGCGGCGGTGATTACGGCAATCGTGTTTTCGGCCAGATCGGCGGCGATGGCGGCGTTTCCGGCGCTATCGCCCAGTCCGAACAGTCCCAGTCCCGGCGCCAGAATGACGCGGGGCATGGGGTCCAGGGCGCCGCCGTAGAAACCGTTGCGCTCCAGACTTTCCCATCTCTTTGCTCCATAGCGCTTGACGGCTTGTCTTGCCGCCTCGCGGAAAGCGTCCGCCTTGCCGGCCTCCGGCGGCGGCGTCGCCAGCGGATAAGCGCCGGTGCGGATGGCATGGTCCGGCGTCACCGCGCCGACCTGGGAATAGCGGTTGATTTCGGCGCCGTTGACGTATTCGAGAATCCGGGGGCCTGTGCGAAAGGCCATCACCATCGGCCGTTTATCCTTGTCACCGTCCACGGCGCACAAGCCGCGCAGAATGGGAGCGACTTCCGCCGCCGACGCCGGAAGCGCGGGCAGGGAGGCGGAGGCAAACACCGTCTTGCGCCCCTTGTGCAGACGCTTTTCGGCCAAGGTGACCATTTCGATCATCAGCGCGTAGGCCTGTAGGGCGTCGGCGGCGAAGGTGAAAAGGCCGTGCTTGAGCAGAACCAACGCCTCTACGGCGGGGTCTGCCGTGAAGACCTCCAGCGCCTTTTTGGCCAGCCCGAAGCCGGGCTTCATGTAAGGGACGATGCCGACGCGCTTTTTATAAACGTCGCGCACCATTTCCTCGCCGTTCGTCTGGTTGGTAAGGGAAAGAACGGCGTCGGCGTGGGTGTGATCGCAAAACTTGTGGGGCAGGAAGGCGTGCAGCAGGAACTCGACGGAAGGAGCGGGGGAACGGCTGTCCAGCAGATGACAGCGCCGGGCGTTGTCCATTTCCCGGTCGCTCAAGGCGTCCAATGATTTGAGCTTCAGCAGAGGCTCCATGCGCACGGCGGCGAAACCGGAGGCCTCGATCAATCCCATGTCGGAACCGCTGCCCTTGACGAACAGCGCCACGCCGGCAGCGTCTTTAATCGACGTCTTGACCGAGGCGTTGCCGCCGCCGTGCAGCACCAGCGCAGGATTGCTCCCCAACAGCCGCGCCGAGTAAACGCGCAACGCCAGGTCCTCGCCGACGCCCTTTTCGGCATAAGCCCTTACCGTCGCCTTGGCTTCCGTGTCAGACCACATGTTCTTCATGGCTAATCACATAACATAAATGAAACATAATTTCCGCCATCTTTCATCGGGCGTATGATGGAGGCTTATGGGAACGGAAAAACGTGATGATCCGACGGAAAATATCGGCGGCCATAATTGTCCTGATGACGGCGGGCGGAGCCTGGGCCGACGATCCTGAAAAGATTCTCAGCGTCGGCGCCCGCGACCTTGTGGAGCAGGCGCTGAAGGATATTCCGACCGGGGCCTTGCGCGATTACCATACCCATATAATCGGCACAGGAACCGGCGGCCCCGGCGTTTGGGTCAACCCCAGGGGGCTGTCCTGGCTCCATCCCATCGAGCGCATCAGGACATTGATTTACCTCAACGCCTCGGGCGTCGCCGATGAAGCCCGCGCCGACGGCCAATATATCGAGCGGCTGGCGCGGCTGATCCGCAATTCTCCCGGTCACGGCAAGAATTACATCATGGCTTTTGATTACAACCATGCGCCCGGTTGCGTGAAGAACGAGGACGGGAGCGCCTTTTATGTCGCCGATGATTACGTTGTAAAATCAGCGCTGGAGAACCCGGACATTTTCATTCCCGCCGTCTCGGTGCATCCCTACCGCGCCGACGCCGTCGACAGGCTGAACTATTGGGCCGGGCGCGGGGTGAAGATGGTCAAGTGGCTGCCCAACTCCATGGGCATCAACGCCTGCGACCGTCGCCTCAAGGCCTACTACTGCGCCCTCAAGCGCAACGGCATGGTTCTTAACGCCCACACCGGCGAGGAACAGGCGGTGGCGGCGGACGAGGGTCAGGCGTTGGGCAACCCGCTGCTGTTGCGCTATCCCCTGGATTTGGGAGTCAAGGTGATCGCCGCCCATTCCGCAAGCCTGGGGACCAACCCCGACCTGGACAAGACCGGCGAAACCGCCGACAATTTCCAACTGTTCATGCGGCTGATGGATGATCCTTTGTATAAGGACAACCTGTTCGGCGATATCTCGGCGACCACCCAGTACAATCGAATCAGTTTCGAGAACAACCGGGAAAGCGGCCCGTTGCTGGAACTGCTGCGCCGCCCGGACCTGCACGGGCGTCTGGTCAACGGCAGCGATTATCCCCTGCCGGCGATCAACTGGACGGTGCATTTGGGCAAGCTTAGGGATATGGGACTGATCAGCGGCGACGAGGCGGACCGTTTGCGGGAAATCTATGCCGTCAACCCGCTGCTGTTTGACTTTGTGCTCAAGCGCACGGTGCGCGACCCCAAGACCGGCAAGGGCTTT
>MIAA01000015.1:0-18202 GCA_001830425.1 Rhodospirillales bacterium RIFCSPLOWO2_02_FULL_58_16 | reverse complement strand
TCGGTCAGGTGTGGGCGCTGTGCTCAAGAGGCGAATTAGGCCCCAAACATCGGGATAAATGTGAATAGAGGGAGAATTGGTTGTCGTTTACCGTTTGTTGACGAGCCGGCGCTATTATCAGTTTCCTTATTAAAATCTTCGTTCGATGGAGGAGCTGATATGAGGTACACGGTCAAATACGAAGAATTTGCCGGCGCATGGGCGGTTATTGACACCAAATCCCTTGGCCGAGTGATCGGCATTCATGACAACGCCGCCGATGCCGAAGATGCCGCATGGGCCGAGGAAGAGCGCTGGTACAAGTGTTATCCTCTCTCGATTGGAAAATTGAACCCTTCGTTGCATCACGGTTGATGAAGGGGTAGCAATCACGGAGCAGGATCGCAATGCGATTGAGCCGGATGCGTTTCGGCGTAAAGAAACGGTCCCGACAAGGCGCACAAAAACGCCACGCCCTCAGGCGGGGTCCCCAATCAAAAGCCCGCTCAGTCGGAACGGCGCCCGACTAAGCCTTGATATCCACGGCGCTGCCACGCTTGTCATCCACGGCAGTTTGTGGAGTTGAATCCGGAGACGAAGCCGTAACAGGCTTTTTCGCAGCCTCAACCTTATCAGGTTGACCCGCTTTCACCTGCTCATGATCCGCTTTAGGCTGTTGCTGCCCCAAGTCTTCTTCACGGCGCTTTGCAACCTCTTCCAGCAGCTTGGAAAATTGCTCTTGCTGAACAACAGCAGTGCGCAACGAAGCCAAAGCAACGTCAGTGATGACGACGCCTTCACCCGGTGTTTCAATTACCTGCATTGTTATCTCCCTCGGCCTTCTGGCCGAATAGCAGAAGAATCACTTCTCATAACCTCGGCATAATATAATGACGCGCCCATTATTGCAATCGCTATTTGACAGCGTGTCGATAGAGCTATCAGGGCCAAGGCTTATTAAATTCAGCGGAAATAATTACCGGGCGTTACCTTCTCCCGGCCTTTGGGTCCATGGCGTCTTGGATGCCATCACCGAGGAAATTGAAGGCAATCACCGTGATGAAGATCAGGATGCCGGGATAAAAGGCCGACGCCGGCGCCGTCCAGATCAGTTCTTGGGCGTTGGTAAGCAGATTGCCCCAACTCGGGATCGGCGGCTGAATACCCAGGCCGAGAAAGCTGAGCACGGATTCCAAAAGGATCACATTACCCACCGACAGGGTAGTGGCGACGATGATGGGAGACGCCAGATTGGGCAGAATATGCACCGTCATAATCCGCAATGAGCTTGCCCCCTGACTATAGGCGGCAAGCACGAATTCCCGTTCGCGCAGGCTGAGGGCGGCGCCGCGCACCAGTCTCGCCACAGTCGTCCAGCCGACCAGGGCGACAATGACGATGATTCGATAGAGGCTGACGCTTTCCGATTGAGCCGCCTCTGCCGGCAGTCCCAGTTTTTCCAGGTCCACCGCCGCCAGCACGATAAGCAGCGGCAACAGAGGCAACGAGATGACGCCGTCGGTGAAACGCATCAGCACAGCATCCAAACGGCCGCCGTGATAACCGGCAAGCAAGCCGATCGCCGTGCCGATCACCGCCGCCGCAAAAGCCGCCGTCAGCCCCACCAGCAGGGATATCCGCCCGCCGTAAAGCAGGCGCGTCAGAAGATCGCGCCCCAGTTCATCGGCGCCGAGGGGATGAGCAAAACTCGGCGCGGCAAACCGATTGAACAAATCGACCGTCCGGGCGTCTACCCCGAGCCATGCCTCGACAAGCGGCGCCGCCGCCGCCGACAGACCCAGCAGGACCAGTACGCCGGCGCTGATTGCCGCCGGCCGATGACGCCTGAAGCGGAGCAAGGCCAGGCCCATCATGCCGGAGTTCTTCCGTATGTCCGCCGCCGCGCTCATTTGTAGGATATCCTCGGGTCCAGCCAAACATAATTCAGATCGGCCAGCAGGTTGCCGGCCAGGGTCAGCAACGTGGCGAACAGCAGCGCCACCAGGGCCAAATTAAAATCGTTGCCCATGATCGAATCAAAGATCAGCTTGCCCATGCCCGGATAGGCGAAGATGGTCTCGGTGACCAAGGCTCCCGAGAACAAGGCGCCGAAATCCAGGGCGATGATGGTCACTACCGGGATCAGGGCGTTGCGCAACGCATGGCCGAACGCCACGCGCCACGCGCCGGCGCCCTTGGCCCGCGCCGTGCGGATATAGTCCTGGCGCAGCGCCTCGATCATCGAGGCCCGCATATAGCGGGTATAGCCGCCGACGCCGGCAATGGTCAGGGTGGCTACCGGCAGCACGATATATTTTGCCTGCTCCCAAAATCCGCCTCCGCCGCCGCTCAAATCTCCGATTCCTCCCGCCGGCAGCACGCCCAAAATGACGGCGAAGACGATGATCAGCAACAGCGCCAGCCAGAATGCCGGAAGCGAAATACCGGCAAAGGCCAGCAGATTGACGGCGTAGTCGATCTTTGAATAGGGCCGCAACGCCGCGACCATGCCCACCGGCAGACCGATGACCAGCGACAACAGCAAAGCCGCCCCCAGCAGCTTGATAGTGTTGACCATAGCCGGCAACAACACGTCCAAGACCGGCTTGGCATGAAGCCGGGAAAAGCCGAAATCTCCCCCCAGCGCCGCCCCCAGCCAGTTAAAGTACCGCTCGACAATCGGCCTGTCCAACCCGTAGAGACTCCGCAGCCGCGCCGCATCCTCGGACGTAATCTTGGGATCGGCGCTGATCATCAGGTCGATGGGGTCGCCCGGCATCAAACCCATCAGCCCATAGATGGCGAACGACATCGCCGCCAGCACCAGCATCGACTGCCCGAGGCGGGCGCATAAAAACCGGATCACCTCGCAGTTCCCCCGCCCTTAATAAGAGGCGAAGACCTTGCCTTCGCCTTTGTCATTAAAAATTATGACATTGTAGGGATCATGCTGATTGTCTTGTTCCATTCCGGGAGCGCCGACGGGCATTCCGGGAACGGCCAAGCCTCGCGCCGCCGGTTTTTCCGCTAACAGGCGGCGAATGTCCTTGGCCGGAACATGCCCTTCAACGGCGTAGCCGTCGAGGGTGGCCGTGTGACAGGAACCGAGGTTTTCGGGGACGCCCATCCGCAGTTTGATCGGGTCCAAATCCTCGCGTTCGATGACCTTGACGGCAAATCCGTTATCGCGCAAATGCGCCACCCACCCCTTGCAGCAACCGCACTGGGGCGTCTTGTAGACGGTGATTTCGGTCAAACCGCCGGCGGCGCCGTTAGCGGCGCCCGCAGGCGACAGAAGCCATCCGCCCGCCCCCAGCGCCGCGATCACAAAACCGGCAGACAAATATTTTTTCATGATGATTTTTCCTTTACGACGGCGCCACAATCGGCCAACGAGTTTTCAATCTACCATTTCATGGCGATTGTTGAAACATTACCCATGAATTGCGGCGAGAATGTGGACCATAGGCGCATAATTCGCGTATGATCCCGTCATGCCTTATATGTTTTTCCTGATGATGGCCTTTGTTCTGATAATGGCTGCGACTTGCGCCCTTGTATGAACATGCGCATCCTTTTTCTCCTGTTTATCTTTGCGGCGACGGCCTGTAACGAGGCCCCCCGGCCGTTCAAGCACGAGGCCGGTTCCTGGAAGCCCCCCCTCGCCGAACCCAAGGCCGGTTATGATATTTTGGTCGAGCCGGTGGACGGCCCGTCCCGACCGATGGCCAAGCTGCTGGCCCGCTCGGTGGCGGATTCATTGGTCGAGCGCGAAGTGTCGGCCACCGTCGCCGACTCGGTCAAAAGCCGCTTTGTGATCAAGGGCAAGGCCGAGGCAAACTGGGAAGACGCCAGAGCGCCGTTCGTCATGCTCATCCTCTGGACCATGTTTAATGAAAAAGGCGAGATCGTCGGCAACTTTACCCAAGGGGTGCAAGGCACCTGGTTTGAATGGGAAAACGGCGATCCGCGCATCATTCGTTCGGTAGGTCAGGAGGCGGCTCAGCCTTTCGCCGAGATGGCGCAAAGAAAAGAAAAAGTGCTGCCGCCCGCCGAGCTGAGAGGCGCCGGACTGATGGTGGAAAGTGTTATCGGCGCTCCCGGCGACGGCAACAAAATGCTGACCGACGCTATTAAAGAAGCCTTGAGGCTCACCGATGTCTCGATAACCGAAGACCCCAGGCAGATGGACTATGTGCTGAAGGGCGAAGTCAAAATGACGGCGGCGGATCAGGGAAAACAAAAAGTGCTGGTGATCTGGACAGTTCTCACTCCCGCCGGCGGCGAGGTAGGCAAAGCTACCCAGGAAAACATAACTCCGACCGGCAGTCTTGACGGCTCATGGGGGGAAACGGCCTCCATGGTGGCGACGGCGGCCGTCAACGGCATCGCCGACATTCTGGGCAGAGCCGAGAAAGCGCCGCGCGAAGACAACGGCTCCTCCCCGCGAGGGCTGATCGCCCCCCAGGCGCCGAAGCAGGTTCCGGGCCGAGCGCCGCCGCCGCCGATGTAGAAAAGCCGTTTACACGGGTTGGCGACGCTGGTAAGTTGCGGCGCGTTTGACCCGGAAGAAGCCTTGTATCCCGTTGTTATTGTCGCCGGGGTCCGCGTCTGAAAGCGCCGGAGAGACCTTCAGAGATGAAAATTATCGCCTGTAACAGCAATTTGCCTTTGGCCGGGGCGATTTCGTCACACCTTGACTTGCCGCTTGCCGACGCCTGCATCCGTCGTTTCTCGGACATGGAAGTGTTCGTCGAGATTCACGAAAACGTGCGCGGCGAGGATATTTTCGTCATCCAGTCAACGTCATTTCCCGCCAATGACCATCTGATGGAATTGCTGGTGACTCTGGACGCCCTGAAAAGAGGCTCGGCCCGGCGCATTACCGCCGTCATCCCCTACTTCGGATACGCCCGCCAGGATCGCAAGTCGGGACCGCGCACCCCCATATCGGCAAAGCTGGTGGCCAATCTGATAACCATAGCCGGCGCCGACAGGGTGCTGACCATTGACCTGCACGCCGGCCAGATACAGGGCTTTTTTGATATTCCGGTGGACAACCTTTATGGAGCGCCGGTGTTCATCAAGGACATCAGGGAACGCTACGCCGGTCATGAATTGGTGATCGTGTCGCCCGATGTCGGCGGCGTCATCAGGGCGCGCGCCATCGCCAAGCCTTTGAACGCCGATCTGGCCATCATTGACAAACGCCGCGAACGCGCCGGAGCCTCGGAGGTAATGCATATTATCGGCGACGTTGAAGGGCGCCGATGCCTGATGATCGACGATATCGTCGACTCCGCCGGTACGCTGTGTAATGCCGGCGTCGCCCTTATGGAAGCTGGCGCGTCCGAGGTTTCAGCCTACGTTACTCACGGCGTATTGTCCGGCGGCGCCGTGGCGCGGGTGGCGGCTTCGCCGCTCAGCGTCATGATCACCACCGACAGCATTCAGGCCACCGAGGAAGTGAACGCTTCAAAATCCATCAAACACCTGACTATTGCGCCGCTTATGGCCGAGGCTATTCGCCGCATCAGCGAGGAGTCCTCCGTTTCAAGCTTGTTTAACATGACAACTTTTGATGCAAATCGCATATAATTTCTAAAAAGCCGGCGCCCCTGGAGGCCGGACCAAACCTGAAGTAACGAAAGGAGCTACCAAAATGGCGCAAGCAAACAGCATGACCGCCGAGATACGCGAACGGGCAGGTAAGGGGGCAGCCCGCGCCACACGTCGCGCCGGCCGCGTGCCGGCCGTCATCTACGGCAACAAGCAACCCCCGATGTTAATCTCGCTGGACCCCGTCGAGCTGAAACAACAGGTTCGCAGACTAAGTTTTTTCACCCGCATCTTCGAGCTTAAGGTGAAAGACGACACCCATCGGGTGCTGGCCCGTGAAATTCAGTTGGACCCCGTCACCGACCACCCTGTCCACGTTGACTTCATGCGTTTCAGCGCCACCACCAGGCTCAACGTCGAAGTCAAAGTGAACTTCATTAATATGGAGTTGTGTCCGGGCCTGAAAGCGGGAGGCGTCCTTAACGTGGTGCGCCGCACCGTGGAATTGATTTGCGCCGCCGAGAGCATCCCTGAAAGCATCACCGCCGATATCGCCGGTCTGGGAATCGGAAGCAGTCTTCACATCAGCGACATCAAACTGCCCGAAGGCGTGCGCCCGGCGATCGCCGACCGTGATTTCACCATCGCCACCATCGCCGCGCCGACCGTTCTGCCGACCGCCGAGGAAGAAGCGGCGGAAAAGGAAGGCGCCGCAGACGAGAAAGCCGAAGGCGAGGCTGCGCCGGAAGGCGAATAAGGCTTGCCGGCCGTGCTGTTGGCGGTCGGCCTCGGCAATCCCGGCAAAGACTACGCCGGGAATCGCCACAACATCGGGTTCATGGCGGCGGACAGCATCGTCAGCCGCCATGGATTCGGGCCTTTTCGCGCCAGATTTCAGGGCAAGGCCGCCGAAGGATCAATCGACGGCGTCAAGGTGATTGTGCTTAAGCCTATGACCTATATGAACGAATCGGGACGCTCCCTGGCCGAGGCCTGTCGTTTCTACAAGATAGGCCCCGAAAATGTCATCGTGCTGCATGACGAGATCGACCTGGAGGCCGGACGCATCCGCCTGAAAGACGGCGGCGGCCACGCCGGCCACAACGGTCTGCGCAGCATCCACGATCATCTCGGCCCTCACTACAGGCGGTTGAGGATGGGCGTCGGCCATCCCGGCGCCAAGGATGAGGTCGTCCGCCATGTGCTGAAGGATTTCTCCAAAGCCGACAAGGCGTGGCTTGACCCGCTGCTGGACGCAATCGCTGAATACTTCGGACTGCTGGCGACGGGCGACAATGCCGGATTTTTAAACAAGGTGGCGCTGGCCGTCAGGCCGCAAAAGCCTAAAAAGAAAGGCGAAGACGGCAATGGGCTTTAACTGCGGCATCGTCGGACTGCCCAATGTCGGCAAGTCCACCCTGTTTAACGCCCTCACCCAGACCGCCCAGGCCGAGGCGTCCAACTTCCCGTTCTGCACTATCGAGCCTAACAAGGGCCGGGTGTCGGTGCCGGACGAACGCCTTGATCGTATCGCCGCCATCGGCAAATCGGCCAAGGTCGTCCCCACTACGCTGGAATTCATCGATATCGCCGGTCTGGTCAGGGGCGCCAGCAAGGGCGAAGGCCTGGGCAATCAGTTTCTCGCCAATATCCGCGAGGTTGACGCCATCGTTCATGTGCTGCGCTGCTTCGTTGACGACAACATCACCCATGTGGAGAACGCCATCGATCCGCTGCGCGACGCCGAAACGGTGGAGACCGAGTTGATGCTGGCCGACATGGACAGCCTTGAAAAGCGCATTGACCCGTTGACCAAAAAAACACGCGGCGGCGACAAGAAAGCGATAACCACCCTTACCCTTGTCGAACGCGCCCTGGCGGAACTACGCGACGGTCGCCCGGCGCGCGGGCTTGAAATCGACGAAGCGGATCGCAAGGCTTTTAAGGAACTGCAACTGCTGACCGCCAAGCCCGTGCTTTATGTTTGCAACGTCGAGGAGAAGGCCGCCGCCGCCGGCAACGAGCTTTCGCGCCGGGTCGCCGAGCGGGCGGCCGAGGACGGCGCCAAGTGCGTGGTAATCTCGGCCAAAATCGAGGAAGAAGTGGCGCAACTGACCGGCCGGGAGGAACGGGAGGAGTTCCTGGAAGCCCTCGGCCTGAAAGAAACCGGGCTGGCCCGCATCATCAAAGCCGGCTACTCCTTGCTCGGGATGATCACTTTTTTTACCGTCGGCCCCAAGGAAGCCCGCGCCTGGACCGTTCCTTCGGGGGCCAAGGCCCCCCAGGCGGCCGGCGTTATTCACGGCGATTTCGAGCGCGGCTTCATCCGCGCCGAGACCATTGCCTATGATGATTTTATCGCCTGCGGCGGCGAACAGGGGGCCAAGGAGGCCGGCAAAGCGCGCCAGGAAGGCAAGGAATATGTGACCAAAGACGGCGACATCATGCTGTTCCGGTTTAACGTTTAGGCATTCGGCATGTATCTCTTATAATACGCGCATAGATATTCGGAGTTTTCATCATGGACGCAAAGCGGCGACTCAGCGACAAAATTATTTCCGCCCATGAACAGGCATGCAGGGAAGACAAGATGAACGTGGCCGATCTGCTCCTTCAGGCTCTGGAGCTTGATCTCTCGGCTATCGGCGGCAATAAAAATGATCTGCGCCAGTCAACCGCGACGCTTGAAGCCGCCTTCGAGACACACGGAAAATCGAAAGAGCGCTAACCCTTGATCGGAAATTCAATTCTCAGCGCCTACGGCGTCACCGTCTTCGACCGCATGAGCGCCCTGGCGGCCGAGCATGGGGCCATCAATCTCGGGCAGGGCTTTCCCGACGAGGACGGGCCGTCGGAAATTCTGGAGAAAGCCGCCGAGGCGTTGTTGCAAGGCCCCAACCAGTATCCGCCGCTGATGGGCATTGCGGAGTTGCGCCGGGCGATAGCCGATCACGACCGGCGCTTTTACGGCATCGAGGCGGATTGGAACGCCGAGGTGATGGTGACCTCGGGGGCCGGCGAGGCCATCGCCGCCTGCCTGCTGGGGCTGATCAATCCCGGCGACGAGGTGGTGATGATCGAACCCCTGTATGATTCCTACCTGCCGATGGTGCGCCGCGCCGGCGGCATTCCAAAACTGGTTCGCATGGAGCCTCCGCGCTGGGAACTGCCGCGTGCGGCGCTGGCCGAGGCTTTCTCCGACCGCACCAGGCTGATTATTCTGAACTCGCCGCACAACCCGGCGGGCAAGGTGTTCAACGGCGATGAACTGGACTTCATCGCCGGTCTGCTGCAAACCCATAACGCCTACGCCGTCTGCGACGAAGTATATGAGCACCTGACGTTTGACGGCGTTCTTCATCTGCCGCTGATGACCAAGGAAGGAATGCGGGAGCGCTGCCTGCGCATCGGCTCCGCCGGCAAGACCTTCTCGGTGACCGGCTGGAAAGTCGGGTATGTAGTCGCATGTCCCGCCTTGCTGGCGCCGGTGGCCAAGGCTCACCAGTTTATCACCTTCACCGTTCCTCCCCACCTGCAAAAGGCGGCGGCTTTCGGCTTGCGTCTGGATGACGCCTATTTCACGCGGTTGGCGTCCGGCTTGCGGATTCGTCACGACTTGTTGGCGCAGGGGTTGACGGCGGCGGGATTCAAGGTTTTGCCTTCGGCGGGAACCTATTTCCTTACCGCCGATTTCAGTCGGCTGGGGTTCGCCGGCTCGGACGAGGATTTCTGCCGTCACATCACGGTGAAGGCGGGAGTCACTGCGGTGCCGATGAGCGCTTTTTACGATGGAGATAAGGTTAATAATTTCGTCCGCTTCTGCTTTTACAAGCGCGAGGAAGTGCTAACCGAGGCCTCGGCGCGTCTCGGGCGCTGCTTCGCCTGAAAAAGGGGGGTGGGCTTGACGGACCCGCCGCTTGCGTCTACATCAAAGTCCCTTGAATTATGGTGGCTGTAGCTCAGTTGGTTAGAGCGCCTGGTTGTGGTCCAGGAGGCCGGGGGTTCAAATCCCCTCAGCCACCCCATTTTTTTTGCACATACAAACTTCGCAAGCCCGGCCTATAAAATTTGATTGGAATTACTTTATAATGGGGCCAACTGGGCAATTTGTCGGTCGCGTTGCATTCCATTGATCAATCAAATCACTCCGGTATTTCTTATGCCATTCTCGAATGTTAAATTCATATCGTTCTAACCCTACGTTCCCGCGAAGCCGCAGACAATCCAGAATAGAAAAACTCGCACTTTGGTTTTGGTACTTAACTTGGAAATGAGGGGGTGGATGTTCATCTGCAAATATGTGAACAACAAACCCATCAAACCTCCCAACCTCTTTTTCCGTAAGTAAGCGCTGGCCAGAAGAATTTTGCATAGGTCCTTGCTCAAACGACCACTGCAGATCGGCAACTATATGCTCATTTAGCTCGATTTCAAAAGTCACTTATCATCCCCTGACGATGATTCTTTCGACGTGGTTTTGGCGATCTGCCGCAGTTTGTCCTCAAAGGAAGTTTCGCGCTGATCGCAATTTAGCTCATGAACTGCACCAATAAATTTAGCGGCCTGTTCGGCGCTTATATTTTCGCTCTTTTTTTCTTGCTTCTTCATAATTAACCTTCACTTGCTTTAGGTCACCACTTTCAGTGATGTTCCATGGGGGACAATAACATTGTCGTGAGGTCATAATAGAAATTTTAGCTTCTACTCGACGCCACCAAAGCAAAATATGAGCCGCTTGCAAGTCTCCTCTTGCGGTGGCCCATTTTGAAGGCAAGTGGATAATTTTAAGTCCCGTATCACAAATTGCTATTATTTGATGGTGACGCCTAAAAAAGTCAGTGTCAGCCGACAGAATAGCATTTCCACCTTCTTTAGCAAATTGGGTCGCCCAATGTTCGTCTGTTGACCCTTTATATCCAGACGAAATAACGTGTGATAATTCCCATCCAGGGCTTAACGCGATCTCTTGGACCGCTCGAACAATCGCCTCTGCGACGTGCTCATCGGCCCTTATCTTCACGCATTCAGCCTCAACTCAAATTCGATTGCTTCATCAACGTCACCTCGGTTTACGCCATACCAATTTGCAACACGCTCACGATTCCCATTGTCGGATCGCCACTGACGGAAAAGCGCAGACGTGGGAATGTGTTTTGCGCCAACAACAGGATGTCCGTAAGCAAAGCGAGGGTCGATAACTACGTTAGGGCATTCGCTCTGAAGAGGTCTCCATTCTCGTGCAAGCTCTGTCGCAGTATCAAAAGCAACCCCCTTGGCTAATATTTCCTCAATGGCTTCATACATTTCATATTGACCACTAAGGATATCATGCGTCTTACCCTCACCCTCTTCTTCAGCAGTTTGCTGAAATATACGCTTTCTATCAGTCAAAAATCTGGCCTTCGATAAGGCAAACGGATGGGAAGATTTAAACTCAATACGCGCCTTCTCGGCAACTTTTCTTAGGAATTGAAGGCTCAACCCCTGCGACCGAAAATGCTCGACAAACCTGACCTCAATTAAATCCCAAAAGCTAAGTTCCTGCGATTTCTCCACAGGCTCGTAATCGCGTATAATTATCGGGCATCCGTTCCCAGATTTCAGCCAACGAGATATACGTTGACTATTATTTATTTTGAGTAGACGTGCGGCCTCACTAAGAGTGTAAAAACCTCCCAGCAAAGGATCAAGACTATGTGCTACCGCTACGCCCATCGTGAGTCCATGTAGGTCAACCGCTTTCCAATAATACCACAAAGAGCAACAACAGCATGACTGGATCTCACGGTGTAGTCGCTGCCGATGAATGTTTCATCTACTTCAAAAATAGCTACTTCCCCACCCATGGGTTCCATGCCAAGCATCGCCATGGCTTCGCGCAGACGGCGAGCCATGAACCGAGCCGTCTTGTAGGTCACCTCTAGTACATGGTGCAATTGATAGGCGCTAACGCCATTCTTGCTGCAGCTCATGAGGTAAGCAGCTTGGAACCACTTATAAAGTTGCACATGGCTGGATTCAAAAACGGTTCCTACCTTCACAGTGAACTGTTTGCGGCAATGGCCGCACTTTTTCAATCCGATACGGGTGCTCTCGCCATTGATCTTATAAACACGATCTGTAGCGCCGCAATGCGGACAGATGGGGCCGCTAGGCCACACAATATCTTCCAGCTTAGTAAAGGCGGCTGGTTCATCGTAAAAGTATAGCTTGCCCAAAACGCTCATTGACCAATCTCCTTAAGCGGAAACTTACCTAAAAGAGGTGGGTTTGTCAAGTATACAGTCCCTCACGTCTTTAATTCCCCCACAGGTCAGTCCTCGTCCGCCGGTTCCCGCTCGTCAGTTTCGGGGTGGTCGGCGTTTTCAGAATTTTCCGGCGCGGACTTATCCTGTTTGGCCTTAAGGCGTGCGGCTTTCTTGGCTGCCTTAGTTCGATCACGCTCCATGCGTTCAAACTTGTAGTTCGGCTTGCGAGCCATTTGAAACCTTTCAGTCAACGCCCCGACGAGGGCGTATCACCAGAGACAAACAACCCCGACGCCCCCCAACGAGCGGCGGGAGCCTGGAAGAACTGACTACAGACAGCAAACGGCGCGCTAGGGCAGCCGAACGGCCGGAACTAGTCGAGAACGACGAGATTTTCCGCCGAGGATTTACCATTCTGGCCGGGGACGAGTTCAAACTCGACCTTCTGACCTTCGTTGAGGGTCGTCAATCCGGCGCGTTCAACGGCAGAAATGTGAACGAACGCATCCCTGGAGCCGTCACCCGGTTCGATAAAGCCATAACCCTTGGTGGGGTTGAACCATTTTACTGTACCAGTAGTCATATCAAGTCCTTCTTCTCATAAATACTATAGAAAACACGAGCCGCCACGGGCGGCGTCACGCAACATTAACTGGTCATAATCTCACCGGGGCAACTCAGCTAAACGCCAAGACGGCGATAAAGATACGCCGGGGTAATATGGAACAGCCGAGTTCATTTGCCGTATTTTGAGCCTTTGTGCAAGCATAAACCGTTTGACCGGGATTCAGGGCGTCGGGAATAAACTGAATTAACGATTCCTGTTATTTGTCTACAGCACAAAATAACGGGCATTTATTAATAATATCCGCTATATCTATAAGCATGTACCGACTGTTGAAAGCTTGATAATGTTGTTCGGGCATCGGGAAAATTTGTTACTCCGCTTAATGGCGCTGTTGCGCGCATCGGCGACGGCGGCATTGATCGTCGCTGCTTCGGCGGAAGCAAGCATCGCTAAAGTCACCATTTTCGCCACCGCCAGCACCGCCGGACCGGTTGGCGAGATCATCCGGTTGTTTAACGCCAAAGGTTCCGGCTCGGCGGTCGCCTCCTTCGCTTCCAGTTCAACCCTGGCGCAACAGATCGTTCACGGCGCCCCGGCGGATATCTATCTATCGGCCAGTCCCCAATGGATGGACTATCTGGCCGCCCAGAAGGCCATTGAGCCTTCCTCCCGTCTCGATTTGCTCGCCAACCGGCTGGTGCTGATTGCTCCGGCCGACAGCGCGATGACGGCGCGGATTGCGCCCTCGTTCCCCCTTCTGCCGGCGCTGGCGGGCGGGATGCTGGCCATGGGCGACCCCGATCATGTCCCCGCCGGCATTTATGGCAAGGCGGCGCTGATCAGTCTCGGTGCGTGGGACTCTGTCTCGGGCCGCGTGGCCGGAACACAGGACGTAAGGGCCGCTCTGGCTCTGGTCGAGCATGGCGAGGCCGCCGCCGGCATCGTCTACGCCACCGACGCCCTGCTTGCCGACCGAGTGCGCGTAATCGCCGATTTCCCCCCGTCAAGCCATCCGCCCATCATTTACCCGGTCGCCATAATCGCCGGGAGAGACAGTCCCGAGGTGCGTGATTTTTTTGCGTTACTGAAATCAGGCGACGCCGCCGCCATTTTCACCAAGCACGGTTTCATTGTGCTTCACCGCCTGTTGCCTTAAGGATTTACTATGTGGAACTTGACCCCGCTTGAGATCGAGGCCCTTTCCCTCAGTCTGCGCGTCGCCTTGTGGGCGGTGCTGTTCAGTCTGCCGCTCGGCATTCTCACCGCTCTGGCGCTGGCCCGAGGCGCCTTCTTCGGCAAGTCCCTGCTTGACGGTCTGGTGCACCTGCCCTTGATCCTGCCGCCGGTGGTTATCGGCTACCTGCTTTTGATCCTGCTCGGACGTCGCGGCCTGATCGGCGCCTGGCTGTACGACATCTTCGGCGTCACCATCGCCTTTACCTGGAAAGGCGCGGCGATAGCCTCGGCGGTCATGGCCTTTCCGCTCATGGTGCGGGCCATCAGGATTTCCATCGAAGCCGTGGACGGCAAGCTGGAACAGGCGGCGCGCACCCTCGGCGCTTCCCCCGTCCGGGTCTTTATCAGCATCACCCTGCCGCTGATCGCTCCCGGCATTCTGGCCGGAACCATCCTGGCGTTCGCCCGCAGCCTCGGCGAATTCGGCGCCACCATCGCTTTTGTCTCGAACATTCCCGGCGAGACCCGGACCCTGCCGCTGGCGTTGTTCTCGGCTATCCAGACGCCGGGAGGCGATGCCGACGCCATGCGTCTGGTGGTAATCTCGGTAGCGCTGGCCATGGCGGCGTTGGCGGCCTCTGAATTTCTGGCGCGGCGGGTTGCGGCCCGCCTCGGGGAATAGCGGCATGCTGGAAATTGATGTCCACCGTCGTTTCGGCGATTTTAACCTGGAGGTCAATTTCACCGCAAAAACCGGACTGACTGCGTTGTTCGGACGTTCCGGCTCGGGCAAGACGTCGCTGGTCAACATGCTTGCGGGATTGGAGCGCCCTGATCGGGGACGAATTGCCGTCGGCGGCCATCTGCTGTTTGATTCCGCGAGCGGCGTTGACGTGGCGACGGAGCGCCGCCGCCTCGGCTATGTTTTTCAGGAACCCCGGCTTTTCCCCCACATGAGCGTAAGCTCCAACCTGACCTACGGCATGCGTCTGGCGCCGCCCGAAGACCGTCATCAGGACTTTGACCAGATTGTCAGCCTGCTCGACCTGCGCCCGCTCCTTGACCGGCGTCCAGGACTCCTTTCCGGCGGCGAAAAACAGCGCGTCGCCATCGGTCGCGCCCTGCTGGCCGGTCCCCGCCTGTTGCTGATGGACGAGCCGCTGGCGTCGCTGGACGCCCCCCGCAAAAACGAGATACTGCCGCTTATCGAGCGTCTGCGCGATGAACTGGGACTGCCCATCGTTTACGTCAGCCATCATCTGGAGGAAGTCATCAGGCTGGCCGACGCCATGGTTATCCTCTCGGACGGAAAAGTAGTCGCCGCCGGCGGCGTCGAGGACATCATGAGCCGACTAGACCTGCATCCGTTTACCGGTCGCCACGAATCCGGCGCCGTATTCGCCGCCGTCGTCGTCGGTCGGGATGAAGCCTTCGGCCTTACCCATCTGTCTTTCGCCGGCAACCGTTTGCTGGCGCCGCGCCTTGACCTGCCGGTGGGGGATTCCCTTCGCGTCCGCATCCGCGCCCGCGATGTGTCCCTGATCCTGGAGGCTCCCGTCGGCGCCAGCGTGCTCAACGTGTTCAAGGGCGAGATCAAGGAGATCAACGCCGACCAAGGCCCCCAGGCGGAGGTGCTGCTCGACATCGGCGTTCCGCTGATCGCCCGCATTACCCGCAAGTCCGTGCATGAGTTGAACCTGAAGCCGGGAACCGCCGTCTACGCCATGGTCAAGGCGGTGGCCATCGACCGCCATAGCCTGGGCGGTCGCGGCCTGACCGAGGTCCGCCGATGAATCGAAAACTCCGCCGCGCTCAGGAAAAACGGCAACAGACCTTGAACGACGCCCTCCGCCATCACCGGGAGGGCAACCTGCGACAGGCCGAGGCCGGTTATCGGCGCGGCCTCGCCGGGCAACCGGACAATCCGCAAGCCCACTACAATCTGGGGATCGCCCTGAAGCAACAGGGAAGGCCGGCCGAGGCCGCAATTTCTTACCGTCAGGCCATTTCCCTGAATCCTGATTACGCCGAGGCTCACAACAATCTGGGCGGCGCGCTGCGGGACCTGGGCAAGCCGGAGGAAGCCGCCTCGGCCTACGGCAAGGCCATCGCCCTCAGGCCCGACTATGCCGAAGCCCATAACAACCTCGGCAACGCCTTGACCGACATGGGAAAACTGGAGGATGCCCTGGCCTGTTTTTATCAAGCCGTCGCCCTCAAGGCGGACTACGCCGAGGCCCACTACAATATCGGCAATACCCTGTTGAAAATGAAAAAGCCGGAGGCGGCGGCGGACGCCTACCGCCGGGCCGTCGCCCTCAAGGAAAACTTCCCCGACGCTTACGGCAATCTCGGCAACGCCATGAAGGACCAGGGCCGGTTCGAGGAAGCCGCCGCCTTCTACCAAAAAGCCATCGACCTGAACCCGAACAACGCCGAGCTTTATCACAATCTGGGTTTCGTCCTGCTGGAACTGCGTAAGCCGGGCCGCTCCGTCGCCGCCTACCGACGCGCCCTTGAGATCGACCCCGCCTCCGCCGACGCCGCCTCCAACCTGATTTTCGCCCTGGACTTCGATCCGACGTCCGCCATCGCCGACCACCGGCGGGAACTGGAGCGCTGGAACGAAATCAACGCCCGCCCCTTGGCCGGTGAAATCAAGCCCCACGCCAATTCCAGGGACCCCGAACGGCGGTTAAGGATCGGCTACGTTTCCGCCGATTTTTACAGCCATTCCGCCGCCCATGTCTTCGGGCCGGTCCTGCTCGGACACGATCCCCGGCAATTCCAGGTTTTCTGTTATGCCAACTCGCCCAGGGAAGACGATCTGACCGAACAATTTCGTCGATCAGCGTCTCAATGGCGCATGATTAACGGGCTGACCGACGCCGCTGCGGCAAAACTGATCCGCGAGGACGCCATCGACATTCTGGTCGATCTTTCCGGCCATTCCGAGGGCAACCGTCTGCTCGTCTTCGCCCGCAAGCCCGCTCCGATCCAGGTCACCGCCTGGGGCCGCGCCGTCGGCACGGGACTTGAGGCCATGGACTACCTGTTCAGCGACAGGATTTTCATTCCCCCGGAGGAACAATGTTTCTATGCCGAGGAAATCGTCTACCTGCCGTGTACGCTCGGCTATATTTGCCCGGACGATGCGCCGCCGGTAGGCCCGCTGCCGGCGCCGGCTAACGGCAGAATTACTTTCGGCTGCTTTAACAGGCTGGCCAAGGTTGCGGACGGAGCGTTGGATGTCTGGGGCAAACTGCTGTCCTCGCTTGCCGACGCCGTCATCATCCTGAAAGACCCGTCGCTGGACCTGACCGTCCGCCGCGATGTCATCCATCGTGAGTTCAGCGAACGCGGCGTCGCTCCGGAACGGGTCATTCTTCTCGGCAAAACCCCCTGGCGTCAACATCTGGAGGCCTATGGCCGAATCGACATCGGCCTCGATCCTTTCCCCCACGGCGGCGGCATCTCGACGCTGGAAGGCTTGTGGATGGGCGTCCCCTTCGTCACCCTGAAGGGAAACAAGCCCAACAGCCGGGGCGCGGCAAGCATTCAATCGGCCGTCGGAGTGAACGGATGGAGCGCCGATACTCCCGAACAATATCTGGAAATCGCCGAAACCATGGCCGGGGATATCGACGCCCTCGCCGTTCTTAGAGGCGCCCTGCGTCAGCGGGTGGCGCAATCTCCCGTCGGCGACCGGCAAATATATGTAGGAGCCGTCGAAAACGCCTATCGCGACATGTGGCGGCGTTGGTGCGGGAGATAAAGTTTATTTTTTCTGCCGGGGGATCACGGTCGGCCGCCGCTCACGCTCATGGCGCTCTACCGGCTTGCCGTTCCGGTATAACTGTCCCTCTTTGAAAAATTCATAGGGAAGCTCCGGAATTTCCCCCAATTCCTTATCGGTAGGCGCATCTGTGTCAATCTTCCGCAAATTGCTTTTCAAACCGGCATATTTCGCGTTCATTGGCTTTCCTCATGGAAATAATGCGCGTCACTTCACCGCGCGTCGTATGGGCGATCACAACCAATCTGCCGTCAAGCTCACCCACGGTAATCTCGCGGACCTCGCCGTAGTCTTGACGATTGTCCGTCCATGTGATGCGTCGAGGCCCGTTAAACACAAGCGCGGCGTCTTCAAAATCAATCCCTCGTTCAGCAATAGCGGCAAGCCGTTTGGCATGATCATACTCAAGCTCCATTGTCTTATTGTAGCCATAAAATGTTATGACGTCAAAGAACGGCTCCTTTCATTGCGCCTGTTCGACGACACTGAGGCTATCGTCGATGCGTGCCGCAAGGCTTGTGGATGGGCGTCCCCTTCGTCACCCTAAAGGGCGACAAGCCCAACAGCCGGGGCGCGGCAAGCATTCAATCGGCTATCGTACTGAACGGGTGGAACGCCGATACTCCCGAACAATATCTGGAAATCGCCGAAACCATGGCCGGGGACATCGACGCCCTCGCCGTTCTTAGAGGCGCCTTACGTCAGCGGGTGGCGGAATCCTCCGTCGGCGACCGGCAAATATATGTGGGAGCCGTCGAAAGTGCCTATCGCGACATGTGACTGAGGTGGTCCTACTTGTTTGGACAGTTCGGCGGCGAAGTTAAGGTGTATTCCGGTTGCTGATCATGCCGCCAAAGCCCTGTTCATATTTAATGC